>JAEMRG010000225.1 GCA_016463455.1 Rhodoferax sp. | reverse complement strand
AGCTTCACGACCAAACGGGCGGGTAATTACCGCCCGTTTTTTTTGGTCGATTGTTTTTTGAGGTGGCTTTTAACGGTCGCCGGACACACAGGAAAGCGGGCATCAGCAGCGTGGCTTGGCAAGACATCGTGCGTCAAATTGTGGTCGGTCTGGGATACGACCTGGTGGAGCTGGAGCGCTCGGCAGGCGGCCTGTTGCGGGTCACGATCGACCTGCCTTGGGTGCAAGCGGCACCAGGCTCGGCGCAAGATGAGCAGTTTGTGACGGTGGAAGATTGCGAGAAGGTAACGCGCCAATTGCAATTTACGCTGGAAGTCGAGGGTACGGCGTACAGCCGCCTGGAGGTGTCTTCGCCGGGGATTGACCGACCCCTGCGGCACGAGGCAGATTTTGAGCGCTTTGCCGGCCAGGTGATTGATATCACTTTGCGCGAGCCGATTGGCGCGGCGGGCGCTGGCATGGTCAACGCTAAGCGCAAGAAGTTTCGCGGCACTTTGGAGCGCCTTGACGATGCGCCAGGCGCTGCGCATTGGCAAATTGTGTGGAGTGAGGCGCCAGCCATGAAGCCGGGCCAGAGGATCAGTAAGAAGCGGCCCGCAGCGCCCTTGCAGGCCATGGGTTTCGCGCTGGACGAATTGAAAGAAGCGCGCCTAGCGCCTATTGTCAGTTTTAAGGGCCGTGGTAAGGGGCAGGATGAGGCGCTGGTGGAGCCAGGGGCGGATGACCTTGGTGATGCGGCCTAAAGGGGCAGAGTTGCGATGGGCAAGGCTTTTGTTTTGAATAGCACTTGTTTTTGTTTGTGAATTGAGTTGTCAGGAGAGTGAAGGCATGAATCGCGAATTGTTGATGTTGGTAGAGGCGATCTCCCGTGAAAAAAACGTGGAGCGTGATGTGGTTTTGGGCGCCGTCGAGGCCGCCCTGGCACAGGCCACCAAAAAGCTCTATGCAGGAGACGTGGATATCCGTGTCGCCTTGGACCGTGACAGCGGTAATTACGAAACCTTCCGTCGCTGGCACGTCGTCCCGGACGAGGCGGGCCTGCAATTGCCGGATCAGGAAATTTTGCTGTTTGAAGCCAAAGAGCAAATTGCCGATGTCGAGGTTGATGAGTACATTGAAGAGCCGATTGAGTCGGTGCCTATCGGGCGTATCGGCGCCATGGCGGCCAAGCAGGTCATTTTGCAGAAAATCCGCGATGCTGAGCGCGAAATGCTGCTCAATGACTTTATGTCACGTGGCGATAATATTTTTGTCGGCACCGTCAAGCGCATGGACAAGGGTGATGTGATCGTCGAAAGCGGCCGCGTCGAAGGGCGTCTGCGTCGTGCCGAGATGATTCCCAAAGAAAACCTGCGCGCGGGCGACCGCGTGCGCGCCATGATTATGGAAGTGGACCTGACCCTGCGCGGCGCACCGATTTTGTTATCGCGCTCAGCGCCAGATTTCATGATTGAGCTGTTTCGCCAGGAAGTGCCTGAGATCGAGCAAGGCCTGTTGGAGATTAAATCCTGCGCCCGCGACGCTGGTTCGCGCGCCAAGATTGCGGTGCAATCGCACGACAAGCGCATAGACCCTATCGGCACCTGTGTGGGCGTGCGCGGCAGCCGCGTCAACGGCGTCACCACCGAACTGGCAGGCGAGCGCGTAGATATCGTGCTGTGGAGCGAGGACCCGGCCCAGTTTGTAATTGGTGCTTTGGCGCCCGCTAACGTAAGTTCCATCGTCGTGGATGAAGAGCGCCACGCCATGGACGTGGTCGTGGACGAGGAAAATTTGGCGATCGCCATCGGGCGTGGCGGACAGAATGTGCGTCTGGCATCCGAATTGACGGGCTGGAAGATCAACATCATGGACGCGGCCGAGTCCGCCGAAAAGCTGGCAGTAGAAACAGATTCGGGTCGCCGCTTGTTTATGGACAAGCTGGATGTGGACGAAGAGATTGCCGACATCCTGATCGCCGAAGGCTTTACCAGCTTAGAAGAGGTCGCCTACGTGCCCCTGCAAGAGATGCTGGAAATCGAGAGCTTTGACGAGGACACGGTGCATGAGTTGCGCACCCGCGCCAAAGACGCGCTGCTGACCATGGAAATTGCGCGCGAAGAGAGCTCCGCCAATGCGTCGCAAGACCTGCGTGACTTGGAAGGCTTGAGCGCCGAGCACATCGGAATTTTGGCCGAGCACGGGATCAAGACCCTGGACGACCTGGCCGATCTCGCTACTGACGAACTTACAGAAATCACCGGCCAGTCTATTGACGAAGCCACTGCCCTAATCATGAAGGCGCGCGAACATTGGTTTACCGATGACGCCGCCCCTCAAGAGCCACGGCCATGAAAGGTTACCCGCTAAATGTCCAGTACGACCGTCGCCGAGTTTGCCAGTGAACTCAAGAAATCTACCGAAACCTTGTTGGAGCAACTGACATCCGCTGGGGTGGCCAAAACCGCTGCAAGCGATGTTTTGACCGACGCCGATAAGCATAAATTGCTAAACCATTTGCAGGCCGCCCATGGCACGGCGGGCGCGGAACGTAAAAAAATTACGCTGGTCAAAAAGCAGACCACGGAAATTAAACAAGCCGATGCCAGTGGCAGGGCGCGCACCATCCAGGTGGAGGTGCGTAAAAAGCGCACTTTTGTGCGGCGCGAAGATGGCTCGGACGCGGTGCCAGAGTCTGCCGAGGTATTTGAAGCCGCTGAGCCCGCAGCACCAGTGATTGACCAGGCCGAACTGGCGCGCCGCGAAGAAGAAGCGCGCCACCAGGCTGAGTTTTTGCGCAGGCAGGAAGAAGAGTTAGCCGCCCGAAGGCAGGCGCGTGAAGAGCAAGAGGCCAAAACACGGGCAGCGCAGGAAGCTGCGGCCCAAGCCCAAGCCCAAGCCGAAACCCAAAGCGAATCCGCGGAGGGCCCCGGCAGCGATAACGCTGTGGGCAAACCCCGCAAATTGACCAAAGCGGCGGAAAAAGCTGCTTTAGATGCAGCAGTACAAGCTGAGGCCGCCACTCTGGCCCAAGCGGCTTTGCTGCTCCAGCGCGAGGAAGATGCAGCCAAAGCTGCATCCGCATCCCGTGAGGCCGCGCTGGAAGAAAACAAGCGCGCCGCCGATTTGGGCGACCGTCGTCGCAAAGCCGAGGCCGAGGCGGCAGCCATTCGCATGATGATGTCTGCGCCTGCCAAGGTCGCACCCCCACCCAAAAAGGTTGAACCTAAACTCGCTGTGGATCCGAAAACGGCGATAAAAGGCACCTTGCACAAACCTGCAGCAGGCTCGACGGTAGCCAAGCCCGCCAAAGCGGGCGCCAGCGCAGCGCCGGCTTCGGGCAAAGAGGTCAAATCAGCCAAGCTATCGAGCAGCTGGGCCGGCGACCCGGCAAAGAAGAAAGAACTCAAGACCCGTGGCGACACCGGTGCGGGAGCGGGCCGCTCGACTAACTGGCGAGCCGGTCCGCGCGGTAAGCGCGGCGGCGACCGTGATCGCGAAGACCACGCGCCCATGCAGACGCAAGAAGTACGCGTCATTGAAGTGCATGTACCAGAAACCATTACCGTGGCCGAGTTGGCGCACAAGATGGCGATCAAGGCCTCGGAAGTCATCAAACAATTGATGAAGCTGGG
>JAEMRG010000224.1 GCA_016463455.1 Rhodoferax sp. | reverse complement strand
GCTGCCTGCGCCGGTGTTGTATTTGCGCCTGCGTACCCTAGAAACCTGCGCACTGCGCGGCCACAGCCTGAGTCTTTTGCCCGATGAACTGCGCAGCGGCGACAGCCTGCACCATTTGCTCGAACGCGTGGCCGCGCGCCTGGGGCCCGAGAGCGTGCGCGCCGTGACCTTGCAGGAAGACCATCGCCCTGAGTGCATGCAAAGCTGGCAGGCGCTGGGTGCGCAGGCAAGCGCCGTAGTGGCAACCAGCACAGGACGACCCATCAGCTTCGCAGTGCAAACTGGCATGGCCTGCGGCACCCGCGCTACATCGCAAGCCAGCACCATCGCCGCGCAGGCGCTCTATCCCACCTGGCTGCTGCCCCAGGCGCACAGCCTGTCCAGCGGGGTCGATGGCTTGCCCGAGTTTCATGGCCCGCTGGCCTTGCTGGTCGGGCCGCAGCGCTTGGAGCTACAGGCCTGGGATACGGGCCCGCAAGTACAGCGGGACTACTACATCGCCCACAGCCCCGGCCAGGGTTTGCTCTGGGTCTATCGCGAGCGTTTGGGCGGAGCCCAGGGGCAAGGGGCTGCTTGGTATTTACATGGTTTGTTTGCTTGAGGCTTGGTAGTGCTTCAAGCCCGTCGCGTCGCTAATGCAGCAAGGACAAAGCCCAACCCGCCAGCGCACAGGCGGCAAGCACCTGCACCACCGGCCGCTTAAACCGGATCAGCGCCAGCGCGGCGGCTGCGGCGATGACCGCAGAGGCCACATCAAATCGCCCATCCATACCTTGCGGCCAAAACACATGCTGACCGAAGAACAGCGCCAGGCTGACGATGACGCCTACCACCGCAGCGGTAATCGCAGTTAGTGGTGCGCTTAGGCGCAGATCTTGGTGCGTCGATTCGATGAAGGGCCCGCCGGCCAGTATGAACACAAACGAGGGCAAAAAAGTAAACCAGGTCACTACCGTGGCGGCCAGCGCACCGGCCAAAAACAAATGGTCCGGGCCCAGCAACGCTTGGGTGTGTCCGCCCACATAGCCTACAAAAGCCACCACCATGATCAGCGGCCCGGGCGTGGTCTCGCCCAGCGCTAAGCCGTCGATCATTTGGGCCGCCGTCACCCAGCCAAACTGCTCCACGCCGCCCTGGTACACATAAGGCAACACCGCATAAGCACCGCCAAAAGTCAGCAGCGCTGCCTTGGTGAAAAACCAGGCCATTTGCGTAAGTGTGTGCTCCCAGCCCTGCGACAGCACCAGTAGCGCCATGGGCAGCAGCCACAGCAGCAGCCCGATGGCCAGCACCTTCACCAAACCGGCCAACGTAAAGCGTGCATGCGCGGGGGTGGGCGTGTCATCGTCAATCAAGGCAGGCGCATGCGGCCCGGTTTTGGTGGTGTGAACGCCGCCCGCCTGAAACACTTGCGGCGCCAAGCGCCCGCCGATGGCACCAATGAGGCCCGCGCCCAGAACGATAGCCGGGAAGGGCGCTTGCAAAACATACAGCGCAAACCAAGACAGGGCAGCCAGTGCCCATAACAATCGGTGGCGCAATGTGCGCGTGCCGATGCGCCAAGCCGCTTGTAGCACGATGGCCGTGACGGCAGGCTTGATACCGGCAAACAGCCCCGCCACCAGCGCCGTGCCGCCAAACACCAGATAGACCCACGACAGGCCAATCAGAAGAAACAGCGAGGGCAGCACAAACAACACCCCCGCCACGATGCCGCCCCAAGTGCGGTGCATCAGCCAGCCCAGATAGGTGGCCAGTTGCTGCGCCTCCGGTCCGGGCAGCACCATGCAGTAATTGAGCGCATGTAAAAACCGCGCATCCGAAATCCAGCGCCGCCGCTCCACCAACTCTTCGTGCAAAAGTGCAATCTGCCCGGCCGGCCCGCCAAAGCTGATAAAGCCGACCTTCAGCCAAAACGGCCAGGCTTGGCGCAGGCTGATGGGGGCTGGGACGTCGGTGGTTTCCGAGGGGGTTGGAGTCATCGAGTAGGAGCCCGGTTGATGTTGCAGGAATGCTACCGAAGAGCCCTATCCCGATGGTGATGGGGAAAGCGAGGGTAGGCGAATATTACTGTTAATGGCAACATAACGAATCTATGGCGAACATTGAAAAACTGCGCAATCCGATCATTGGGCCATAAGGGCCGAAGTTCTTGAACACCTTGCACTACACCTACCGCGTTACCTGGTCGCCAGAAGACCAAGAATATATTGGCCTTTGCGCTGAAATTGCCTCGCTCAGTTGGTTAGCTAAAACACCAGAAAAAGCGCTCAAGGGAATTCAGAAAATAGTGGCGGACGTAGTCACCGATTTGCAGGCCAGCGGCGAGCCCGTGCCAGTCGCCTTGGCCGAAAAACACTACAGCGGTGAGTTTCGGGTACGCATCCCGCCTTTGCTCCATCGGAATTTAGCCCTCATGGCTGCTGAGCAAGGCGTGAGTCTCAATCGGCTCGCTAGTGCAAAGTTAGCGGCTTGACAGGTCTTGCATAGCCATGGCAACTTGATCAATCCAATAAAGGTGTCTTCCATTGGACGTAGCCAGCTCACTGCAGCCATCCACCGCGTTACGACTACTCCACCGCCGCCCTATAAGCCGCCTCCACCGCCCGCAAAACCGTCGCATGCAAGGTTCCCAGTTTGGGCGTATTGCCATGCAGGCTTCGGGGTGGTACTTTGAAGTAGCGCTCGGACCAAGGCAGGTCCACCATGGTTTTGAAATCAAATTTGGTGTCATAGGCCAAGCCTGCCAAAGCGTAGGCGCTGGGATGTTGGTCGCGGGTGATGGCGAATTCGCCGCGCCTGAGTGGATGCAGGTTTTGTGATGTGCCATACACCACGCTGAGCACAGCGCCATCTTCTCTGCGTTCGACGCGCATCACCAGCGCAGGTCGGGGCTTGGGTCCGGGCTCCATGCCTGGCACTTCTGGAAACAAGCACCACACAATGTCGCCGGGGGCGGGCAGCGCCCATTTGGAGCTCATGGAAACAAGCTCTCGCTGGAGAGGGTTTTACCCTTGGGTAAGTGCTTTTGCACGTCCTGGCGCAAAGCGCGGATTTGCTTGGCGGTGAGTGGCCCCTCATCGGGCGCATACGCTGGCAGCACATCGGCCGCGAATTTGGAGAGCGCCATGTGGATGACCTGGGTTTCGTTCACCTCCAACTCTTTCGCCAGTGCTTTGACGGTGCTGCGCGTCACACCCAATGCAGTGTCTTTGGCGCGGAATTTGACGAGTAAATTGTCGCTTGTGCTTGTCATAGGGGCCTCGTTTTATATATATAGAATATATATTTTATGGGGTTTTGGCACAAGTTATTTGTTACGCGCGTTTGCGTTGGGTAATCAGAACCCTATGTTTATACTGTATTTTTATACAGCATTTCAAAGAAGCCCCCGTGCCCACCGCCACCCCGTCCCCTGCCTATGCCGAGCTGTACGCCATGAGCGCGTTTAGCTTTCAGTATGGCGCGTCCTCACCACAGGAGTTGGTGGCACGGGCCAAGGCTTTGGGCTATGCGGCCTTGGCGCTGACGGACGAATGCTCGGTGGCTGGGGTGGTGCGCGCGCACGAGGCGGCGCGGGGGCGGGCAGACGCTGGAGGGTGCCGGAGGACGGGT
>JAEMRG010000223.1 GCA_016463455.1 Rhodoferax sp. | reverse complement strand
AGGCCCGTCAAGCTTCATTGTATCGGGTGGCTGTGCAGGGCGTTGGCAGCATCCCTCGGGCGGCATAATCACGGCGCTTGCATCGCAAGCCCCGCATCTTCGGCACCTCAGTGCCCCTAAGCGCATTATTTTCCCTGCCCGCATTTTTCTTATTTTTCCCCATGCACTACATCATTGCGCAAATCGCGCAGGAAATCCGCGTACGTCCCCAGCAGGTAGAGGCGGCGGTTGCGCTGCTCGACGGCGGCGCCAGCGTGCCCTTTATTGCCCGCTACCGCAAAGAAGCCACCGATGGGCTGGACGATATCCAGTTGCGCGAACTCGAAGCGCGCTTGGCTTACTTGCGCGAATTGCAGCAACGCCGCGAAGTCGTACAGCGCGCCATTGAAGAGCAGGGTAAATGGACGCCGGCCTTGGCCGCATTGGTGCAAGCGGCGAGCACCAAACAAGACCTGGAGGACATTTATATGCCCTTCAAACTCAAGCGCCGCACCAAAGGCCAGTTGGCCTGCGAGGCGGGCTTGGAGCCCCTGGCTGACGCCTTGCTGGCCGATCATGGCCTGGTGCCGCAAGAGGCAGCCCTTGCCTACGTTATCCCCTGGCGCGAGCCTCAAGAAGGTGAAGACAAGTTGCCAGACTTTTCAAATGTGCTGGCCGTGCTCGATGGGGTGCGTGATTTACTCAGCGAACGTTGGGCGCAAGTACCCACCGTGGTCCAGGATTTGCGCGAATGGTTGTGGGACCAAGGCTTGCTGCGTGCGCGTTTGATTGCAGGCAAAGACCCGGCGAATGCGGACGTAGCAAAGTTCCGCGATTATTTTGACTATGACGAACCGTTGGCACGTGTGCCCTCGCACCGGGCGCTGGCCGCCTTCCGAGGCCGGGCACTCGAGGTCCTGGATCTGAAATTGGTCAGCCCGGAGCTGCCTGATGTGGCGCCCAAAGCCGGCATACCGTCTATAGCCGAGGCGCGCTTGGCGCTGCTTTTGCAAGTGCCTCACCAAGGGCGCGCAGCCGATGACTTCTTGCGCAAGTGCGTGTCCTGGACCTGGCGCGTCAAGCTAAGCCTCAGCTTGGAGCGCGATTTATTTGCCCGCCTGCGCGAAGACGCGGAAAAAGTAGCCATCAAAGTGTTTGCAGACAATGTGCGTGATCTGCTGCTGGCTGCGCCTGCGGGACCGCGCGTAGTGATGGGGCTGGACCCGGGCATACGCACTGGTGTGAAAGTGGCCGTGGTCGATGCCACCGGTAAGCTGGTCGATACCGCCACCGTATTTCCCCACGAGCCGCGGCGCGATTGGGACGGCGCGTTGCACACTTTGCGCGCACTGTGCAGCCAGCACGGTGTCAGCCTGATTGCGATCGGCAACGGTACCGCCAGCCGCGAAACCGATGCCCTGGCGGCAGACTTGATCAAAGCCATGGCCCGGCCCGATGCGGCACCGATTGACAAAATTGTGGTGAGCGAGGCCGGCGCTTCTGTCTATAGCGCGAGCGCTTACGCCAGCCAGGAAATGCCCGATGTCGATGTCAGCCTGCGCGGCGCGGCCAGTATTGCGCGCCGCCTGCAGGACCCGCTCGCCGAACTGGTGAAGATTGAGCCCAAGTCCATTGGTGTCGGGCAGTACCAGCACGACCTGAACCAAAGTGCCCTGGCGCGCGCGCTCGATGCGGTGGTGGAAGATTGCGTGAATGCGGTGGGTGTGGACCTGAACACGGCCAGTGTGCCGCTGCTCTCGCGCGTATCGGGCTTGTCCAATACGGTGGCGCGCGCCGTCGTGGCGCAGCGCGAGTCGCAGGGCGCTTTTGCCAGCCGCCAGCAGCTTTTGCAGGTAAGCGGTTTGGGTGCCAAAACCTTTGAGCAATGCGCCGGTTTTCTGCGCATTCGCAGCGGAGCCAATCCTTTGGACAACACCGGCATCCACCCCGAAAGCTACCCGGTGGTACAGCGCATGTTAGAAAAAACCGGGCAGCCGGTGCAGGCCCTGATGGGGCGTAGCGACATGCTGCAAAGCCTGCGGCCCGAGCTGTTTGCCAATGCGGGCGTGGGCATTATTACGGTGCGCGACATTTTTAAGGAATTGGAAAAACCGGGGCGCGATCCGCGGCCTGATTTCAAAGTTGCGCGCCTGGCCGAGGGGGTGAAAGACATCGGCGATTTGCGTGAAGGCATGGTGCTCGAAGGCACGGTCAGCAATGTGGCAGCCTTTGGCGCGTTTGTCGATTTGGGTGTGCACCAGGACGGTTTGGTGCATGTCAGCCAAATGAGCCAGAAATTTGTGGCTGATGCGCGTGAGGTGGTGAAAACCGGCGCGATTGTGAAAGTGCAGGTGCTGGAGGTGGATGTGGCGCGCAAACGCATCAGCCTGAGCATGCGTTTGGGCGATGCGCCGCGCGCGCATGGCGCTTCGCCCCAGGGGCAGGGCGCCGGGCAGCGTGGCAGCTACCAACCAGCGCCAACGCGCGAAGCGGCGCCCCAAGGCGCGATGGCCGCTGCTTTGTCGCAATTACAAGGCCTACGAAAATAAGGCCATGCGCGCCTTACACCTCTATGCCGGTAAGACGGCCCTGGCAGAGTTGGCCCGCCAGGGTTTGCAGCCGTCCCGCGTGCGGGTCATACCGGCTGCGGCCGGTGGGCCCAAGGGCTTGATTTTGGGTCCCTTGGACCGCTTTATTTTTGGTCAATGGTTAGCCCAAAGTGCCCAGATCGTGCATCTGGTGGGTGCTTCGATTGGCGCATGGCGCATGGCCACCGCGTGTTTGAACGATCCGGTGCCCGCCCTGGAGCGCTTAGAGCGCGACTACATCGGCCAGCACTACGCATTAGCACCGGGGCAAAAGCGGGTGCCTGCGGCATTGGTGAGCCAGCAGTTCCGCGATAACTTGGATTTGTTTTACGGCGGGCGCATCCAAGAGCTTTTGACGCATCCGCGTTACCGCCTGCATGTCCTGGCCTCGCGCGGGCGCGGCCTGTTGCAGCGCGAACACCCGTTTTTCACGCCGCTGGGCTATGCCTTGGCAATTACATCTAATGCGCTGGATCGCCGCTTGCTGGGCCTGTCGCTCGAACGGGTGGTTTTTTCCTCGCAGCCAGGCCACTTGCCCTTTGCCAGCACCGACTTTCGCACCCGCGAGGTGCCGCTGGGCGAGAACAACTTTATGCAGGCTTTGCAAGCGAGTTGCTCGATTCCCTTTTTCTTGCAAGCGGTGCACGGGATTGCAGGCGCACCGCCCGGCGCCTACTGGGATGGCGGCATTACCGATTACCACTTGCACCTCAACTACAGCGGGGCCGCCAGCGATGGCGCCTGGGCTGTAGGCGAGGGTCTGGTTGTGTACCCGCATTTCCAAAAAGCCGTCGTACCCGGATGGCTGGACAAGCCTTGGAAATGGCGCCATGCCAGCAGCGCGTTTTTGGACGCGATGGTGGTGTTGGCGCCCAACCCCGAGTGGGTGCGCACCTTGCCCAATGGCAAATTGCCCGACCGCAATGACTTCACCCATTACGGCAACGATCTGGCAGGTCGCATGCAGGCTTGGCATGGCGCAACGTCTGCTGCCGGACAAATGGCCGATGAGTTTGCGCAATGGTTAGAGCGCCCTGATATGACGCAGGTCTTACCTTTGTAG
>JAEMRG010000222.1 GCA_016463455.1 Rhodoferax sp. | reverse complement strand
TTTCCACTGCAATGATGGCGTCATCGACCAAGAGCCCCAGCGCGATGATGAGCGAACCCAAAGATATTTTGTGCAGTCCAATGCCCCAGTAATACATACCCAGGAAAGTGACCGAGAGCACCAGCGGAATCGTGATCGCCACCACCAGCCCGGGGCGTACATCGACGTAATAGCGGCGGTACCAGGCCTGCGTGCCCGGGCGCTTGTGCAGCCCCAGCGCAACAAAGCTGACCAATAGCACGATGACAATCGCCTCGATCAGCACGCCAATAAATTCATTCACCGATTTGGCTACCGCCGTCGGTTGGTCCTGCACTTCCACCAAGCTGATGCCCACCGGCAAAGCGGCGCCAATCCGTGCGGTAGTGGCCTTTAAGGCCTTACCCAGGGCAATAATGTCACCGCCTTTGGTCATCGACACACCCAGGGCAATGACCTGCTGGCCTTGAAAGCGGACTTTGACGCCGGCAGGGTCGATATACCCGCGCTTGATCTCTGCAATATCGCCCAGGCGCAGCTGGTTACCCGAACTGCCGCGGATCGGCATGGCGCGCAATTGCTGCTCCGCTTGGAATGCGCCGCTCACCCGCACCTGCACCACATCCAGCGGGGTTTGCATCGTGCCGGCGCCTTCCATGGCGTTTTGCTGCGCGAGCTGGGCCAAAACCTGGTTCATGTCCAGCCCGAGCTGCGACAAGCGACGCTGCGACAATTCGATGTAGAGCTTCTCCTCCTGCACACCAAACAATTCCACCTTATTGACGTCGGGTACGCGCAGCAATTGCTGGCGCACCGAATCGGCCTGCTCTTTCAATTCGGCAGGCGAAAAGCCTTGTGCCTGCAGTGCGTAAATCACGCCGTACACGTCGCCGAATTCATCGTTAAAAAACGGACCGTTCACGCCCCCAGGCAAGGTGGTGCGCATGTCGCCCACCTTTTTGCGTACCGCATACCAAAGATCGGGCACCTCGCCGGAGCGCGTGGAGTCTTTGAGCTGGAAAAAGATAGTGGTCTCGCCGGGCTTGGAAAAGCTGCGTATCTTGTCGGCGCCAGGCACCTCTTGCAAAGTGCGCTCAATTTTGTCGGTCACCTGCTCAGCCATTTGGCTCGCTGTGGCGCCGGGCCAAAAAGCCCGTATCACCATCACCCGGAAGGTGAACGGCGGGTCTTCATCCTGCCCCAACTGGAAGTAGGCGGCTGCACCCAGCAGCATCAGGACCAGCATCAAATAACGCGTCAGCGCCGCGTGGTCCAGTGCCCAACGGGACAGATTGAAACCGGGCTTGGGGGTGTCCTGTTGCATCGGGCCGCTCACTGTGCTGGGACCGAGGGCGTCGCGGCGGCCGCAGCGGCTTGCTTGGACTGGTAAATGGTCACTTTTTGCCCCGGATTGAGCACGTGGGCGCCCACGCTGACCACCTGCATGCCCGGCTCCAAGCCCTGGGAGACGACCACTTCATTGCCGTCGGCGGTGGCAATGGCAATGGGCTGCAGACGCACCGTCATGGTGGCTTTTTCAAGCACCCACACAGCGGCTTTTTCGCCGTCATGCTGTAGCGCACTGGTCGGCAGTTTGATGACCGACGGGCCCGAGCGGTCCAGCGCCTTGGGAGCGATGGTCACGGTAGAGCCCAAAGGCCAAGTTTCGGGGCCATTTAATCCCACTTTTACGGTAAATGTCCGCGTGACCGGATCGGCGCTAGCGGCCACTTCGCGCACGCTGGCGCTGGCGCTTTTTTGCTCCGCCCAAGCCTGCACCAGCACTTGCGAGCCGACTTTAAGCTTGCCAACTTTGTCCTCCGGCACGGCAAACACCCCATCGCGCGGGCCATCCTGGGCGATGCGCAAGATCGGCGTGCCAGCGGCCAGCACCTGGCCCGGCTCGGCATCGACCGAGGTCACCACACCGGCAACATCTGCCACTAAATTGGCATAAGCGGTCTGGTTACCCAATGCGGCCAATTGCGCTTGCGCCTGGTCCACCTGCGCCTGGGCTGCTTTGAGGGCGGTGTCGCGCCGCTCTAATTCGGCCGCGCTGATGAAATTTTGCTCGCGCAAGTCCTTGTAGCGCTTGGCGTCCGCCAAGGCCAAATCCCGGTTGGTGGTGGCAGCAGCCAGTTGCGCGCGGGCGCCATCGGCGGCAAGTTTGAAGTCCTGTGGGTCCAGTTGCGCCAGCAATTCTCCGGCTTTTACGTGCTGTCCCATCTCTACATGGCGGCGCAGTAATTTGCCACCCACGCGAAAGCCCAAGCGTGACTCCACGCGCGAGCGCACTTCACCGGCATATTCCGCGCCCGACTGCATCGCGTCCAAGCCAACCGTCAGAACCTTCACCGCCCGCACCGGCTCCTCGGCGGGTACGGGTTTGGAGCAAGCTTGCAATACGAGGCAAGCCAAAAAAACAAGCCGGGCGGGCCAGGAAAGGGGGAGATTCATGGTGGTGAGTGCTGCAGAGGGAGGGGAAAAACACAGGCAAAGCGCTTTGGCCTTTGGACAAGGCGTACACAATGGATTATTAATGACTGACTGGTTAGTAAATTATACTGATTTACCCTAGGACTAAAGCAAAAAGCCTGCAGATTGGGGGAAGTTAGGGCTGGCGCATGGGCACCAGGGCGCGCCGCTGGCAGCCTGCTCGCTGCTGCCCAAGGCACAATCTGCGCCTATGCCGCCCGCTGCCAGACCCGACCCAGCGCCCATTGCGCACTATGAGAACTTCCCGGTCGCCTCTTGGCTCTGCCCGCCGCATTTGCGGGCGCCGATTGCTGCGATCTACCACTTTGCCCGCACCGCCGACGATCTAGCGGACGAAGGACCGGCCAGCCCCGACCAACGCCTGGCCGATCTGGCGGCTTACCGGCAGGCCTTGCGCCAAGCCTGCCAAGGCCCTATGCCCGCCCAAGCAGCAGACGCCGATCGATGGCCCCAGGTCTTTGGCCCCTTGGCCCGCGCGTTGGCCGAATTTGCGCTACCGGCGAATTTGTTACATGCGCTTTTGGATGCTTTTGAACACGATGTCCGCATGACGCAAAGCGGCGGGAGCTACCCCGATACGGACGCCTTGTTAGCCTATTGCGCCAACTCGGCCAACCCCGTGGGGCGGCTGTTGCTGCATTTGTACGGCGTGCAGGACGCGCTATCGCTGGAACGCAGCGACGCGATTTGTACCGCCTTGCAACTGATCAACTTTTGGCAGGACCCAAATCGGGATTTGCCAAGAGGCCGCAACTATTTTCCGGGCGATGCCTGCGCCAGCACCGGCTTTGACGCCCGACCTTGGACACAGCAGGCCACTGCGCCGCCGCAGCTACCCAGCCCCAGGGCCTTAGCAAGCGCCAGTGCCCTGGTGCGCCTGTGCGCTGCCGATGCCCGAGCCCGCATGGAGCTGGGTCAAGCCCTGGTGCACCGGATACCGGGCCGCGCCGGTTGGGAGCTGCGCCTGGTGGTCCAAGGGGGCTTGCGCGTGCTCGACAAGATCGAAGCCCTGGGCGGCGCGGTATTGCACACCCGTCCCCGCTTGCGCTGGTGGGACGCACCGCGCATGGCCTGGCGCGCGCTGCGTATGTAAGTTACCACTGAGCAGGTGGCTTTGCGCGGGCCCGTCCAATGCGGCGCCGCTGCGCTCAGGCGACAATAGGGCATGACTCCCGCCCAGTATGTACAGGAAAAGGCGGCCGCCTCGGGCAGCAGCTTTTATTACGC
>JAEMRG010000221.1 GCA_016463455.1 Rhodoferax sp. | reverse complement strand
GGCATAGTCTCGCTAAAGCATTAATGCCCCCCATGCTGGTGCTTTTGGCCGCCAGCAGGCGCGACTTGAGAGACCGGCACCTTGATGTCCACACTGCTTTCTAAGCCCTTAGCGTCTTTAAAGCGCAAGGTCAAGGGAATCGTCGTGTCTTTTTGCAGCGGCAGTTTCAAGTCCATCAACATGAGGTGAAAACTGCCGGGCTGCAGAGCTACTGCCTTGCCTGCAGGCAGCGGCAGCCCGTCGGGCAGGGCGCGCATTTGCATCACGTTATTGTCCATCTTCATTTCATGCACCTCGGCCACGCCGGCCACGCTGGTGCTAACGCCCACTAGCTTGGTATCGGTTTTGGAGGTGAGCGTCATGAATGCGCCGGTGGCTTTTTGCCCTTGCACGGTGGCGCGCGCCCAGGCGCTTTGAACGCTGACGTTTTGCCCCCAGGCGCTAGAGACCAGGAGGCTGGCAAGCAGCAAGGTAAGAATGCGTGATTTGCGGTTCATAGCGTTTACTCTCTAAAAAATAAAATGCCGACTGAACAGGGTTGAAAGTCGGCGAAAAAACATTAATGGGCATGACCGCCAGCGGGCAGCACTTGCATCGACAAGTAGAGGGCTGAAATGCCGCCCTGTGGGCCATGCGCTTGTGGCACAGCGCGTAAGCGCATGCATCAGGCGTGGGCCGCTTAACGGGCGGCTTTAAGCGCGCGGCGGTCCGCGCCCAGGGGGCGGGGCGGCGCTGAGGCTGTGCGGCGCAAGGGCCGCAGCGAGGTGCGTACCCAACAGTGGCGCAGCCTTGGCCACTTGCACAACCGCGATGGACACCGGCGGTGCGCCAGGGCCCAGGCAGAGCACGCAATCGAGATGGTGGCCGGCAGGTGCATCAGGTACGCCGGTGTCCTGCACCGTGACGCTGCCCGAAGCGCTGCACACCTGCAGATGCTGCACCGGCTGCACCCAGGGCGAAGCGACGGCCACGCCCAGCGCCATGCACCACCATAGCAATACCCAGCGCGCCAGGGCGGTGGATTTGCGCAGGGTATGCAGCAGGGTCATGGTCTGATTATGGCAGTAGGGCTGCTATCCTCAACGCATGCACAGCCTGTTTCACCTCGCCTACCACGTCACCGATTTGCAAGCCGCACGCGCGTTTTATGGCGGTGTGCTGGGCTGCGCTGAAGGGCGCAGTACCGCCACCTGGGTGGACTTTGATTTTTTCGGCCACCAGATTTCGCTGCACCTGGGCGAGCCCTTTAAAACCACCTTGACCGGGCAGGTAGGCGATCACCTGGTACCCATGCCGCACTTGGGCCTGGTGCTGGCATTGCCGGATTGGCAGGCGCTGGCGCAGCGTTTACGCGATGCACAGGTGCAATTTGTCATGGCGCCGCAACTGCGCTTTGCCGGACAAAGTGGCGAGCAATGGACCATGTTTTTTCTCGACCCAAGCGGCAACCCGCTGGAAATCAAAGGTTTTGCCTCACTGGACACGGTGTACACCCCATGATGAATTACACCTTTGTCTCGGCGACGATTTTGCTGGTGCTGATTACCGACCCGGTGGGCAATATTCCGGTATTCGCCAATGCGCTCAAACATGTGCCGCAACAGCGACGCCCACGCGTCATTTTGCGCGAGATTTCCATCGCTTTCTTTTTGCTGCTGACCTTTATGTTTGTCGGGGAGGGCTTTTTGCGGGTGATGAACTTGAGCGACTTGGCGCTGCAAATCGGCGGCGGCGTGATTTTGTTTTTGATCGCACTGCGCATGGTGTTTCCACCGCCTGCACAAGCCGAAGCCGAGTTGCTGATAGAGCCCTTGATCGTGCCGCTGGCGGTGCCCTCGATTGCCGGGCCCTCCGCCCTCGCCACGGTCTTGTTACTGGTATCGCAGCAACCGGAAAAGCGCCTGGAATGGGTGGCAGCGCTGTGCGTCACCATGCTGATCAGCGCCACGGTGCTGGTGTCCGCTGAGCGCATTCAACGCCTGATCGGCAGCCGCGTGGTGACCGCTATCGAGCGCTTGATGGGCCTGGTGCTGGTGTCGGTGGCCATCGAAATGCTGCTGCGCGGTATCCGCACGTTTGCCCTGCAGCTAGCGCAAGGCAGCGATATCTGATCAGGGTGGCTGGATTGATCGTCAAAGAACAGCCCTGGCGGCCCTGTAGGAGTTTGCCTTGCCCTCATTGAAGTCCCGCTTTTTTTACTACGTCGTCAAGCGCCAGTTGCGCAAATTTGCTTTGCGCGGCGGTAGCCTGGAGCAGGTGCGCACCGCGCGCGACAAGTCCTCCAAGCGCATGTTTCCTGCGCCACCCGGCGTGCAAGTGCAAGCCGCCCAACTGGGCGGCTGCCCTGGCGAGTGGCTGCGGCCGGCGGGGGCTGGCGCTAGCGCGGTGCTTCTGTATTTGCATGGCGGCGCCTACATCACCGGCTCTTGCCACACCCACCGTGGCCTGGCGGGGCACCTGGCCCAATCGGCGGGCCTGGACTGCTTTTTGCTCGACTACCGGCTTGCGCCAGAGCATCCTTTCCCGGCTGCCGTAGAGGATGCACACGCTGCCTACCTGGCGCTGCACAAGCAAGACCCAGCGCGCACGATCGTGCTGGCGGGTGACTCGGCTGGTGGCGGTCTGGCGCTGGCGCTGGCCCTGCGTTTGCGCGATGCCGGTCAAGCCGCACCCGGCGCCATGGCCCTGCTATCGCCTTGGACCGATTTGACATTGAGCCTGCCTACGCACCAAAGCAAAGCCGCCAAGGACCCGTTTTTTCCCGACACCTCCACCCTGTCCATGGCGGCGCAACTTTATGCCGGCACCAGCGATCTGACGCAGCCTTTAGCCTCGCCCCACTTCGCCGCGCTGCACGGCCTGCCGCGCACCTTGATCCATGTCGGCGAACACGAAGCCCTGCTGGGCGACGCCCAAGCCCTGGCTGCAAAACTCCAAGCAGCGGGCACATCCGTGCAATTGCAAGAGTTCCAGGGCATGTGGCACGTCTGGCAGATATTTGCCGGCCGCTTTGCCGAGGCCGATGCCTCCGTCAAGCAACTAGGGGCGTTTTTGCGCGCGGCTTAAGCGCCAAGACTTTGGGCCGCTTAGCTTGCGTTGGCGGGGATGGGGGGATTAACTTCAAAAACCGCCCGCCACACGTCCAGCCCTGTCTGGCGCTCGCGTTGCGCCTCGTCCAAGGCCACATGGGTGGGCTCTTCGTTCAGGCGCGCTTTATGCTGAATGCGGCGCAGGGCGCGGTAGGCCTTCGCAGCCTCATGGCCTAGCGGCGCGGGCAGCAGGCCGCAGTCTTGCGCTACTTGCAAGAGCGCGATATTGCCCACATTGGCGCGCAAGCCAGGATGCGTATGCCCGTAGGCCAGCACCAGAAACTGCACCGCAAACTCAATGTCCACCATGCCGCCGGGGCTGTGCTTGACGTCAAAGCGCTCGGCAGGCACCGGATGGGCCGAGCGCACTTTGTCACGCATGGCGGCTATTTCGGCGCGCAGCGCATCGTGGTCGCGCGGGCTGCAAATTACGGACTCGCGGATGGCATCAAAGCGACTGTGCAGGTCTGGGCTGCCGAGCACGCATCGGGCGCGCGTCATGGCCTGGTGCTCCCAGGTCCAGGCGGTGTTAGAGCCACGCTGTTGCTGGTAATCGGCATATGCGGCAAATGTGGTGACCAGCAGCCCGGAATTGCCATTAGGGCGCAAAGCGGTGT
>JAEMRG010000220.1 GCA_016463455.1 Rhodoferax sp. | reverse complement strand
CGTATGGTTTGCGCCGCGGCGCCTAGGGCCGGCCTGTTACAAGCCGGCAAACACCGCTTGAGCTGCCGCTACGCTTTCTGCAATATCGGCCTCGGTATGCGCGGCGCTTATAAAACCGGCTTCGTACAAAGCCGGTGCGAAATACACGCCCCGGTCCAGCATGCCATGGAACAAAGCGTTAAAGCGCTTGTTGTCGGTGCTGATGACTTTGGCGTAGTTTTGCGGCAATTCGGGAAACAGGAAAAAGCCGAACATACCGCCTTCGCTGTCGGTGCTAAAGGGCACGCCTGCCGCATCCGCAGCGCCTTGCAGTCCCCGCATCAACGATTGGGTTTTGGTGGCTAAGGCGTCGAAAAAACCGGGCTTGCTGATTTCGCGCAGCGTGGCCAGGCCGCAGGCGGTGGCGATGGGGTTGCCCGACAAAGTGCCGGCCTGGTACACCGGCCCTAGCGGTGCCATTTGCTCCATCACCGCGCGCTTACCGCCAAAAGCGGCCAGCGGCATGCCGCCGCCAATCACCTTGCCCAGCACGGTAATGTCCGGCGCAAAACCGGGCAGGGCTTTGGCATACACACTTTGCGCGCTGCCCAGGGCCACGCGCAGCCCGCTCATCACTTCGTCAAACACCAGCAGCGCGCCGTACTGGGTGCACAGCTCGCGGGCGCGCTTGACGAAGGGCACCGAGGCGCGCACGAAATTCATATTCCCGGCAATCGGCTCGATCATCAGGCAGGCCAGTTCTTTGCCGTGCAGGACAAAGGCTTCTTCCAGTTGTTGCAAATTGTTGTATTCCAGAACCAGCGTGTGCTGCACCACTTCGGGCGGCACACCGGCGCTGGTCGGATTGCCCAGCGTGGCCAGACCGGAGCCGGCTTTGACCAGCAAAGGATCGGCGTGGCCGTGGTAGCAGCCTTCAAACTTGATAAATTTGCTGCGCCCGGTGGCGCCGCGCGCTAGCCGGATGGCGGTCATGGCCGCTTCGGTGCCCGAGCTGACCAAGCGCACCATATCCATGCTGGGCACGTGGCGCAAAATTTCTTCGGCCAGCTCGACTTCGCGCTCCGTGGGCGCGCCAAAGGAGAAACCTTCTAGCAGCGCTTTTTGCACCGCTTCAACCACGGCCGGATGCCCGTGGCCCAAAATCATCGGACCCCAGGAGCCGATGTAGTCGATATAGCGCTGGCCGTTGGCGTCCCAAAAATAGGCGCCCTGGGCGCGGGTCACAAAGCGGGGCGTGCCGCCCACGGCTTTGAAGGCGCGTACTGGCGAGTTGACGCCACCGGGGATGACGGCGGCGGCGCGTTGAAAAAGTTCGAGGTTACGGTCAGTGGCGAGTTTCATTGGGAGGGAAGTCAAAAAGAAAGGGTTGGTCGGGATCGTCGCTGTCCTGCAGCAGTTCGTTATCGGGCTCATCATGCGCCCAAAACAGGCGGTCGGGCTGCACATGGCCCATGCCCGGGCGCAATCCGGCTTCCAGGCTACGGTCCAGGTAGCTCAGCGCCTCGGTCACCGCCTCGGCCAGCTCGGTGCCCACGGCGATCAGCGCCGCCAAAGCCGCTGACAACGTGTCGCCGGTGCCCACAAAAGTCGCTTCCAGCCGCTCAAATTTTTCGCTGCACATGAGCGCGCTGGCGCTGCACAAGGCATTGTCGATAAATTGCTCGGGCAAGGGGATGCCGGTGACCAGGGTGTAGGGCACGCCCAGCTCCTGCGCGGCTTTGGCAATGTCGCGCGCGTCGGGCGCACGCGGCGCTTCCCAATCGGGCAGCAGCCAGCGCGCCAAGGTGCCGTAGCTGCCCACCAGCACCGTGGTTTGCGGCAGCAGCATGTCGGCGCAGGCGTCCAGGTATTGGTCAATCTGGTCCTCATGCCACCAGGACAGATCGGGCATATAGGTCACCACCGGCACATCGGCATAGTCCGATACGACCGCGGCCACCGCGCTCAGGTTCTCTGGGCTGCCGACAAAGCCGACTTTGAACACGTCAGGCGCGACATCTTCCAAGATGGTGCGTGCCTGCGCCAGCAAGGCGTCGTCGTCAAAGGCGAAGTGGTCGGCGATTTCACTGGTGTCGCGGGCGTAGGCCCCGGTCATGACTGGCATAGGGTGCACGCCTACCGAGGCCATGGCCAGGCAGTCCGCCGTCAAGCCGCCGGCGCCGCTGGGGTCGTTGGCATTGAAAACCATCACGCTGGCCACCGGGCCGTCGGCCGGACCGTCGTCGTCCAGCACCGTGATGGGGGCGGGGCCTGCCGTGTCTTTTTTTGGGTTCTTCATGGTCGCAACAGGTAGATAGGGCGCCGCAATCAGGGATTCCAACAGCGCCCGGCGGCCCGCCGCAAGGCGCTATTTACAATCGCCGGATTCTATTCTCAAGGTAAATACGCTGTGACCGATACCAAAACCTGGATGTGCCTGATTTGCGGCTGGATTTATGACGAAGTTCTGGGCGCCCCGGATGACGGTATTGCCGCAGGCACTTTATGGGCCGAGGTGCCCATGAACTGGACCTGCCCCGAGTGCGGCGCGCGTAAAGAAGACTTTGAGATGGTGCAAATCTAAGGCCAGTCTGCAGACTTGCGCTTTCGCGTGGATGGCCAGGCGTCCCGCCTGCCCAATCTTTCGCTTTAGCTGGGTATCTCCCGGCTTTTTACCACCGCATAGCGCGCCAGTGTGGCCGCTCGGGCTGCTGCATGGTCCACTACCGGGCGCGGGTAGTGCACGCCCAGTTGCACACCCGCTGCGTCCAGCACCAGGGGGGGCGCCTGCCAGGGCGCGTGGATATGTTTGGCATCCAAACCGGCCAGCACCGGTAGGTAGCGACGTATGAATTTGCCCGCCGCGTCGAATTTTTCGCTTTGGCTGACCGGGTTGAAAATGCGGAAATAGGGCTGGGCATCGCAGCCGCTGGAACTGACCCATTGCCAGCCGCCATTGTTGGCCGAGAGGTCAAAGTCATTGAGTTGCTCGGCGAAATACCGTTCGCCCCAGCGCCAATCGATGCCCAGGTGCTTGACCAAAAAGCTGCCTGCCACCATGCGCAGGCGGTTGTGCATATAGCCGCTTTGGTTGAGCTGGGCCATGGCCGCGTCCACCAGCGGGTAGCCGGTGCGCGCCTCGCACCAAGCGGCAAAGCGGTCCTGGGCCAGCGCACCTTGCTCCCAGGCGATGGCGTCGTAATCGGGCTTGAAGCTGTTGCCAGCCACATGCGGAAAATTGGACAGTACCTGAAAATAAAAATCGCGCCAGACCAACTCGGCCAACCAGACCCGCGCGCCCGGGTCACCAGTCAGTTGCGGCCCCAGCGCTAGATTGACTAACTGGCGAATCGACACCGTGCCAAAGCGCAAATGCACGCTCAGGTAGCTCGGGCCTTTGACGGCGGGGAAGTTGCGCGTCTCCTCATAGGCGTGCATGCGCGGCGCAAAGTCGGCCAGCAGAGCCTGGGCCCCGGCTTCTCCCGCTACGATGCCCAGGGCGGCCAAATTCGTCGGCACAAACCCGATGTCAGCCAGCGTGGGCACGCCCTGCCGGTAAGCCGCCGGGCGGCTGGCCAGCTTCTGCGCTAAAGCGCTGCAATCATGGATGGGAAGCGGACGGTCAGCCAGACGCGCTAGCCAGGCACGCAGGTAAGGCGTGAACACGCCATAGGGCTTGCCGGTTTGGGTCAGGATTTCGCGCTGCTCAAACACCACATGGTCTTTCACGCTGA
>JAEMRG010000219.1 GCA_016463455.1 Rhodoferax sp. | reverse complement strand
CATGGAAAGCAAGCTGCGTGGCCTGGGCGCCGACATCGAGCGCATCCGTTAAATTATTTGGCTGACCCAAAGAGTTCTATCCATGATCACCATTGCCTTGTCCAAAGGCCGCATATTTGAAGAGACCTTGCCTTTGCTGGCGGCAGCGGGCATAAGCGTGCTCGACGACCCTGAGCGCTCGCGCAAGCTCATTCTCGATACCAACCAGGCCGACGTGCGCGTGTTGGTGGTGCGCGCCACCGATGTGCCCACCTATGTGCAGTTCGGCGGCGCCGATATGGGCATCACTGGCAAAGACACTTTGCTAGAGCACGGTGGCGATTGGGGCGGCGGAAGTGCCGGTTTGTTCCAGCCCCTGGACTTGCAAATTGCCAAGTGCCGCATCAGCGTAGCCGTGCGTGCGGATTTTGATTACGCCTACGCAGTGCGCCAGGGTGCGCGCTTGCGCGTGGCTACCAAGTATGTAGCGATTGCGCGCGAGTTCTTTGCCAGCAAAGGCGTGCATGTGGATTTGATCAAGCTCTACGGCAGCATGGAGTTGGCGCCGCTGGTGGGCTTGTCCGATGCGATTGTCGATCTGGTGTCCACCGGCAACACCTTGCGTGCCAATAATTTGATCGAAGTTGAGCGCATCATGGACATCAGCTCGCGCCTGATCGTCAACCAGGCGGCACTCAAACTCAAGCGCGAACCCATCCGCCGCATCATTGACGCCTTTGGCGAGGTGGTGGGCGCAACAGGCCAGAGCGGCGCATAAGCGGCAAGGTGCTCACTCGCATGAACGCTCGCCCGCTGCGCCTGTCCACTGCCCAGGCAGATTTCGAAACCCTGTTTCAGCAACGCCTGCACTGGTCGGCCGATACCGATGCCGCCATCGAGCAGCGCGTAGCCGACATCCTGGCCGATGTGAAAGCCCGCGGCGACGCCGCAGTGCTGGACTACACCGCACGTTTTGACGGTTTACAGGCAGCGTCCATGCCCGACCTGGAGTTGCACCAAGCCGATTTCAAAGCCGCCTTCGACGGCCTGCCAGAGGCACAAAAGCGCGCTTTGCAAGACGCTGCTGCGCGCATACGCAGCTACCACGAAGCGCAGAAAAAAGCCTGCGGTGAAAGCTGGCAGTACCGCGACGCGGAGGGCAGTTTGCTCGGCCAAAAAGTTACTCCGCTGGACCGTGCCGGTATTTATGTGCCCGGCGGCAAAGCGGCCTACCCGTCGAGCTTGCTCATGAACGCCATTCCCGCGCATGTGGCCGGTGTAGGCGAAATCATCATGGTCGTGCCTACCCCGGTGCGTGGCAGCGTAGCCACCGGCGGCGCGGCCGGCAGCGGCAAGACCTCCACACGCGGCGAGCGCAACGAACTGGTGCTGGCAGCCGCCTATGTCGCCGGCGTCAGCCGCGCTTTTACCATCGGCGGCGCCCAAGCAGTAGCCGCTATGGCCTACGGCACGGCGACCGTACCCCGCGTAGACAAAATCACCGGCCCGGGCAACGCCTATGTGGCAGCGGCCAAGCGGCGCGTGTTCGGCACGGTCGGCATCGACATGATTGCGGGGCCCTCAGAAATACTCGTACTGGCCGACGGCAGCACGCCGCCCGATTGGGTGGCGATGGATTTGTTTAGCCAGGCCGAGCACGATGAACTGGCGCAAAGCATATTGCTCTGCCCGGATGCGGCCTACATAGACGCGGTGCAAGCGTCCATCGACAAACTGCTGCCCAACATGCCACGGCGCGACATCATCGCCGCCTCACTCAACGGGCGCGGCGCCTTGATACACACGCGCAGCATGCAAGAGGCCTGTGCCATTAGCAATCGCATCGCGCCCGAGCACCTAGAGGTGAGCAGCAGTGAACCGCACCGGTGGGAACCTTTGCTGCTTCATGCGGGAGCTATTTTTCTGGGCGCCTTCACCAGCGAAAGCCTGGGCGACTATTGCGCCGGCCCCAACCATGTGCTGCCCACCTCCGGCACAGCGCGGTTTTCTTCGCCGCTTGGCGTATACGACTTTCAAAAGCGCAGCAGCTTGATTGAAGTGTCCGAAGCTGGTGCGCAAATACTGGGCCACACGGCTTCGGTACTAGCGCACGGCGAGGGCTTGCAAGCCCATGCGCGCGCAGCCGAAATGCGCATGCAGGGGAACAAAGCTTGAACACGCCAACACCCGACGTGCGCTTTATCCGCGACGATGTGCAGGCCATGCACGCCTATGCGGTGCAAGATGCCGCGGGCATGGTCAAGCTCGACGCCATGGAAAACCCCTACGCCTTGCCGCCAGACTTGCAAGCGCAATTGGGCGAGCGCTTGGGCCGGGTCGCCCTCAACCGCTACCCCGGCGCGCGCATCCAAGATTTGTACGCTGCGCTGGCAGCTTATGTGCTTATGCCCCCAGGCTACGCGCTCACCCTGGGTAATGGCTCGGACGAGCTGATATCCATGCTGGCCATGGCCTGTGCTCGCCCCGGCGCCTGCATTCTTTCGCCCGAACCCGGTTTTGTGATGTATGCCATGTCCGCGCAATTGCAAGGCCTGGGCTTTGTGGGTGTGCCATTGCAAGCAGACTTTTCGCTGGACGAATCTGCCATGTCCGCAGCCATCGCGCAGCACCAGCCGGCCATCGTGTATCTGGCTTACCCCAACAACCCCACCGCCAATTTGTGGGATGCGGCCGTGCTGCGTCGCCTGATTGCCCAAGCCAGCGCCTATGGCGCACTGGTGGTAGTGGACGAGGCCTACCAGCCCTTCGCGGACAGCACCTGGCTGGACGAAATCCGCCGCGACCCGGCCGCCAACGCCCAGGTCGTGCTGATGCGCACCCTGTCCAAATTCGGCCTGGCCGGCGTGCGTTTGGGTTATGCGCTGGCCCCGGCGGCCCTGCTGGCGCAGATCGACAAAGTGCGCCCGCCCTATAACGTCAGCGTTCTCAATGCCGAATGCGCGCTTTTCGCCCTGGAGCATGCCGCTGTGTTTGCCGCGCAGGCGGCGCTCATTTGCAGCGAACGCGAGCGCCTGTTGGCCGCCCTGGCTGTTCTACCCGGCTTGCAGCCCTTTCCCAGCCAGGCCAATATGATTCTGCTGCGCGTGTCGGGCGAGCCTGGCGCGGCGGCGCGTCTGCATGAGGCGTTGAAAATGCGTCAGATTTTGGTGAAGAACGTTTCTACAATGCACCCGCTGCTTGCCAACTGTCTGCGATTGACGGTGGGTACAGCCCCTGAAAACACGCTGCTACTGGCAGCGCTTGAGGCCACTTTATGAACGACACAGCTTCCAGCCTGGTGAGCGTGCTGCCCCAGCCCACCGGCGAAGGCGCCGCCCGCAGCGCCGAAGTCACCCGCAACACCGCCGAAACCCGCATCCGCGTCGCCCTCAATTTGGACGGTAGCGGCCAGGCCCAGTTGTCCACGGGCATCGGCTTTTTCGACCATATGCTGGACCAGATTGCCCGCCACGGCTTGATCGACCTGGACATCCAGGCCCAGGGCGATTTGCATATCGACGGCCACCACACGGTGGAAGACGTGGGCATCACGCTAGGCCAGGCTTTTGCCCAAGCGCTGGGTGACAAGAAAGGCATTCGCCGCTACGGCCATGCCTATGTGCCTTTGGACGAAGCGCTTTCGCGCGTGGTCATCGACCTGTCAGGTCGCCCCGGTCTGGAGATGGACGTGCCTTTCAAGAGCGGCATGATCGGCGGCTTTGACACCCAGTTGGCGC
>JAEMRG010000218.1 GCA_016463455.1 Rhodoferax sp. | reverse complement strand
TACCCATGAATGCCCCCCTGCACCCCGACCAGCTGCGCGCCGCATCCGTCACGCTAGACGACAAATACACCCAATCGACTGGCCAGGCTTTTATGAGTGGCGTGCACGCCTTGGTGCGCCTACCCATGATGCAGCGCGTGCGCGATCTGGCAGCGGGCAAGAATACGGCAGGTTTGGTCAGTGGCTACCGCGGTTCGCCGCTGGGCAGCTACGACCAGTCGCTGGCGAAAGAGAAAAAGCGCTTGCTAGAGCACCATGTGCACTTTCAGCCCGGCGTGAATGAAGAGCTGGCCGCCACTGCTTTGTGGGGCACGCAGCAACTGGGTTTTGCGCCGCCGGGCAGCAATAAGTACGACGGCGTCTTCGGCATCTGGTACGGCAAAGGCCCGGGCGTGGACCGTTGCTCGGATGTTTTCAAGCACGCCAATATGGCCGGCACCACGCCCTGGGGCGGCGTGATCGCCGTGGCCGGTGACGACCATGTGTCCAAAAGCTCGACGGCGGCGCACCAGAGCGACCATATTTTTAAGGCCTGCGGCACGCCGGTGTTTTTCCCGGCTAGCGTGCAGGACATTCTGGATTTGGGCGTGCACGCCTTTGCCATGAGCCGCTACGCGGGCATCTGGGCCGGCATGAAAACGATTCAGGAAATCGTCGAATCCAGCGCGGCAGTGGATGTGGACCCGCAGCGCGTCAAGGTTGTGATACCCGCTGATTTTGTGATGCCCGCGGGTGGCGTCCATATCCGCTGGCCCGATGGCGCGCTGGACCAGGAGGCGAGGCTGTTTGACACCAAATGGTATGCGGCCCTGGCCTATGTGCGCGCCAACCGGCTGAACCACAATGTGATTGAAGGGCCGAACGACCGCTTTGGCCTGATGGCCAGCGGCAAGGCTTATAACGACACGCGCCAAGCTTTGCTCGACTTGGGCCTGGACGATGCCACCTGCCGCCGCGTAGGCATACGCCTGCACAAAGTGGCAGTGGTCTGGCCCTTAGAGGCGCAACTGACGCGCGAATTTGCCAGCGGCTTGCAAGAGATTTTGGTGGTCGAGGAAAAGCGCCAAGTTATTGAGTACCAGCTCAAAGAAGAGCTCTACCACTGGCGCGCCGATGTGCGCCCACGTGTGGTGGGCAAGTTCACCGTGTCCGATGACGCGGGCAGTCCTTACGGCATCGGCGGCGAATGGTCGGGCCCGGAACCCTCGGCCAACCGCTTGCTGCGCGCCAATGCGGACCTGACACCCGCCATGATTGCCCGCGCGATTGCGCAACGCCTTAGCGCGCTGGGCGTGGACGCCGATGTGCAAGCCCGCATGGATGCGCAGTTGGCGATTCTGGACGCGAAGGAAAAGTCCATGCAGGCGCTGGCGCTGGGCGCGCCGCTGGCTGAACGTCAGCCCTGGTTTTGCTCGGGCTGCCCGCACAACACTTCCACCCGCGTGCCCGAAGGCTCGCGCGCCATGGCCGGTATCGGTTGCCACTTTATGACCTTGTGGATGGACCGCTCCACCACCGGCTTTACGCAAATGGGCGGCGAAGGCGTGCCCTGGGTCGGACAACAGCCTTTTGTGAACGATGCACATATTTTTGCCAACCTGGGCGACGGCACCTATTTCCACAGCGGCCTGCTGGCGGTGCGCCAGTCGATCGCTGCGGGGGTCAATATCACCTACAAAATTTTGTACAACGATGCTGTGGCCATGACCGGCGGCCAGCAAGTGGGCGAGCGGGCTGAGGGACACAGCGTGATTCAGATCGCCCAAAGCATGCGCGCCGAAGGCGCGCAGCGCATTGTGGTGGTGACCGACGAGCCCCAAAAATACGATGGTGTCAAAGGCCTGCCCGAAGGCGTGGCGGTGGAGCACCGCGACAGCCTGGACGCAGTGCAGCGCGTGATGCGAGAGATTCAAGGCACAACCGTCATTATTTACGACCAAACCTGCGCCACCGAAAAACGCCGCCGTCGCAAGCGCGGCACCATGGTGGATCCGGCCACGCGCGTGGTGATCAACGAGTTGGTGTGCGAAGGCTGCGGCGACTGCGGCGTGCAAAGCAATTGCGTGAGCGTCGAACCGTTGGAAACCGAGTTAGGCCGCAAACGGCGCATCAACCAGAGCACCTGCAATAAGGACATTTCTTGCGTCAAAGGTTTTTGCCCTAGCTTTGTGACTGTTGAGGGCGGCAAGTTACGTAAAAAGCAAGGGGCCGCTCAGTCCACCAACAGCGGCCCGGCAGCCGGCTTGCCTGAACCGGCGGTATTCGATTTACAGCAAGCGCATGACGGCGTCTGGGGCCTGGTGGTCGCGGGCGTGGGCGGCACCGGCGTGATTACCATCGGCCAATTGCTGGGTGTGGCAGCCCACATTGAAGGCAAAGGGATCGTCACGCAAGACGCGGGTGGTCTGGCGCAAAAAGGCGGCGCCACCTGGAGCCATGTACTGATCAGCCACAGCCAAGACGCCATACGCACCACCCGCGTGGGCATGGCCTGCGCCGATCTGGTGATCGGCTGCGACCCCATCGTGACCGCGGGCAAAGAAACCAGCTTGCGCCTGCGCGCCGGTCGCAGCCGCGTGGTGCTCAACAGCCACAGCCAACCTACGGCCGCCTTTGTGCAAAACGCCAATTGGAGCAACCCCGGCGAGGCCTGCATCGCCGCCATTGCCACCACCTTGCAAGACCCGCAATCGCTAGGCTGCGTAGATGCCGAAGCCATCGCCACCGAGTTGTTAGGCGACAGCATTTTCACCAACCCGGTGCTGCTGGGCTACGCCTGGCAAAAGGGCTGGATACCGCTGGGTCAAGATGCGCTATTGCAAGCCATGGCGCTGAACGCCGTAGCCGTAGAAAAAAACCAGGCCGCTTTCCACTGGGGCCGCCTGGCCGCGCACGACCCGGCGGCGGTGCAACGCAGCTTGCTGCCCGCGCAAACGGTGCAATTGGTACGCAAGCAGGCTGCCACGTCGCTGGACGCGCTGGTGGAACACCGCGCCGCTTTTTTAACGGGCTACCAAAACGCCGCCTACGCACAAAACTATCGGGACTTTGTGGCCAAGGTACGCAGCGCCGAAAGCGCGCTAGGGGGCCAGGCCGATGCCAAAGATTTACCGCTAAGCAGCGCCGTGGCCCGCTATCTGTTCAAGCTCATGGCCTACAAAGACGAATACGAAGTGGCGCGTCTGCACAGCGACCCGGCTTTCAAGGAAAAAATCAGCAAAATGTTTGAAGGCGACTACCAAGTCCACTACCACCTGGCGCCGCCACTCTTGGCGAAGAAGGATGAAAAAGGCCGCCTGATTAAGCAACGCTTTGGCCCCTGGATGGGACTGGGCTTTCGCTTGCTGGCGCCGCTCAAGGTTTTGCGCGGTACGGCGCTGGATATTTTTGGTTACAGCGAAGAGCGCCAAGGCGAACGCGCGCTCTTGCAAAACTACCAGCACACCCTGGAGCGCATGCTGACGCAACTCAACCCCACCACCCTAGCCGACGTACTGCGCTTTGCGAAACTACCCGAAGAGATTCGGGGCTTTGGGCATGTGAAGGCTCGGCATATTGCGGCGGTGAAACCTAGCTGGGAAGCGTTGGGTGGGAAGTTGCCATAAGGCGAACGCTTGCGCGTCTCAGCGGAATCCTTACAAATCCTTGTCGTCTCAGACCTTCATTGCACTTGCAAGTCGGTGGTGATGCCGTCGCAAATGTAAAACAGCCAACAACAAAGACGCC
>JAEMRG010000024.1 GCA_016463455.1 Rhodoferax sp. | reverse complement strand
ACCTGATCGAGAGCGCTAAGGTTCAGGTTAAGCTGTAGGGTCGTGGGCCCCGCGGTACCTGGCTCAAAAAGCCGCCTGGGTTTGCCCTCGCGGCTTTTTTAATGGAATATCGTCCCGTTGGAACAGAGTGCCAGGCACTCTGCAGGGTGGCAATCAAAAGGATGGATGCATGTCTGAAGACGGTTTAGAGCCGGACGATTTGTTGCCTGATAGGCAACTTGCGCAACTGCGTATTCCGCCCCATTCGATGGAAGGCGAGTCCAGCGTGCTGGGCGGTCTGCTATTGGACAACAATGCCTGGGACCGCGTCAGCGATGTAGTGCAGGAAGGTGACTTTTACCGCTACGAGCACAAGCTGGTATTTGCCGCGATCGGTTCCCTGGTCAACAGCAGCCGGCCGGCCGACGTCATCACGGTGTACGAGCATTTGCAGAGCCAGGGCCATGGTGACGAGATTGGAGGCTTGGTCTATCTCAATTCGCTGGCGCAGTACGTGCCCAGCGCGGCCAATATCCGCCGCTATGCCGAAATCGTACGCGACCGTTCGATCCTGCGCAAACTGGTGACCGCCAGCGACGATATCGCCACCAGTGCCTTTAACACCAAGGGGCGGGCGGTGTCTGAGATCGTGGACCAGGCCGAGCAAAAAATATTCAATATCGGTGAGCAGGGTAAGCGCAATAGCGATGGCTTCCAGACCATGGAAACCCTGGTTGTCGATCTCATGGACCGTGTCCAGGAGATGGCTGACAACCCGAATGATGTGACTGGTGTGCGCACCGGGTTTTACGATCTCGACCGCATGACTGCAGGCTTACAAGCCGGTGATCTCGTGGTGCTTGCTGCTCGACCCTCGATGGGCAAAACGGCATTGGCTATCAATATTGCCGAGCATGTGGCTCTTAATGAAGTTCTTCCGGTAGCAGTTTTTTCCATGGAAATGGGAGCCGCCCAATTGGCGGTCCGTATTGTGGGTTCCATCGGTCGCATCGATCAGAGCCATTTACGTACCGGTAAGTTGACCGACGAAGAATGGCCACGCCTCACAGAGGCGATCGAAAAACTACGCAAAATTTCATTGCATATCGACGAGAGTGCGGGGCTTAGCGCCGGCGATTTGCGCTCGAGTGCGCGCCGCTTGTCCCGCACCTGCGGACAACTAGGTCTGATTGTGGTGGACTATTTGCAGCTTATGAACGGAACCAGCGATGGTGAAAACCGCGCCACCGAGCTTGGCGAGATTTCGCGGGGCCTGAAAATGCTAGCCCGCGAACTCAAATGCCCCGTACTGGCCTTGTCACAGCTCAACCGCAGTGTGGAGCAGCGGCCCGACAAGCGGCCCATGATGAGCGATTTGCGCGAGTCCGGCGCGATCGAGCAGGACGCAGACATCATTATGTTTATTTACCGCGACGAGTACTACACCAAAGAGGCTTGCAAAGAGCCGGGTGTCGCCGAGATCATCATCGCCAAACAGCGTAATGGCCCGACGGGAACCGTCAAGCTCGCTTTCCTGCGCAATATCACCAAGTTTGAGAACTTGGCGCATGGCGGAGGCACAGACTTTTAGGCCGCAGGCCTACAGCACTTCGCTCGCAAAGTCGGCCAAACGCGAGCGCTCGCCGCGCGCCAACGTGATGTGACCCCCATGCGGCCAGCCTTTGAATCGGTCCACCGCGAAAGTCAGGCCCGAGGAGCCTTCCGTCAAGTAAGGCGTATCAATTTGCGCCAGGTTGCCCATGCAGACGATTTTGGTGCCAGGCCCTGCGCGGGTAATCAAGGTCTTCATTTGCTTGGGCGTCAGGTTTTGCGCCTCGTCGATGATCACGTACTTGTTTAAAAAAGTGCGCCCGCGCATGAAGTTCATGCTCTTGATCTTGATGCGGCTGCGGATCAGCTCTGAGGTGGCGGCGCGGCCCCATTCACCGGCGCTGCTGTCGGTTTTTCCCAGCACTTCCAGGTTGTCGTCCAGCGCGCCCATCCAAGGTCCCATTTTTTCCTCTTCCGTGCCCGGCAGAAAGCCGATGTCCTCGCCTACGCTGACGGTGGCGCGGGTGACAATGATCTCGGTGTAGCGCCGATCGTCCAGCACCTGGGTGAGTCCCGCGGCCAGTGCCATCAAGGTCTTGCCGGTACCTGCGGTTCCTGTCAGGGTGACAAAGTCTACTTCCGGATCGGTGAGCAAATTCATCGCAAAATTTTGCTCACGGTTGCGCGTGGTCACGCCCCATACTGCATTTTTCATGTGGTTGAAATCACGCAGGGTCTTTAGGACGGCGGTGCTACCACGGATTTCGGTCACGCGGGCGTACAAACTGGGTTCACCCGGCGACTCGAAATAGACGAACTGGTTGATCAGCATCTGCGGCACGGTAGGGCCGTCGATTTTGTAAAAAGTGTGCTGGCCTTGCTGCCAGCTTTCAATTTTTTGACCGTGGGTGGCCCAAAAATCGCCGGGCAAGGCCATGGCGCCTGAATACAGCAGATCGCCGTCTTCCAATGTCTTGTCATTTTGGTAGTCGTCGGTGGCCAGGCCGAGCGCGCGGGCCTTTACCCGCATATTGATGTCTTTAGACACCAGCACCACTTCGCGCGGCGCGTACTGGGTGCGCAATGCGTCCACCACGCCCAAAATCTGGTTGTCCGCTTTGCCCTGGGGCAGACTGCCTGGCAAGCTGTAGTCCAGTGCCAGGGTTTGGAACATAAGTTTGCCCTTGGCCTCGCGCTGGCCGGTGCTGTCAAGTTTGAAGCCGCTGCTAATGTCAGCGCCCGGCGTACCGGCCAAGGCATCTAGGGTTCGGCTGGTTTGCCGCGCATTGCGCGCAACCTCGGTCACTCCTTTTTTGTGCCCGTCCAACTCTTCAAGCACAATCATCGGCAGAAAAATATCGTGTTCCTCAAAGCGGAACAAGCACATTGGGTCATGCAGCAGCACATTCGTATCCAGCACAAATAACTTCGCCGGACCCGTGCGCCGCGTCTTTTTCTCCCCGCGGACACCCGCTTTTCCCGTGGCACCCATCGCCACTGACTGCGCCTGCTCGGGCCTGGCACTGGGCTCTGGTTGTGGCGCTCGCGCCTGAGGATAGCTGCTTACAGGCAGCGCAGCTGAAATCGGAATTATTTGCGCACTGATGCGAGGAGCCACTTGCTGCTCTAGTCGCGCGATACGCACTGGTGTTTTCGGCTCCGGTTCACGGCCAGCAGCAGCGGGGCGTTTAGCGCTCGCCGCCTTGCCTTTCGGGCTAGATTTAGAGAATGCGGATGGAGAGAGTTTGTCAGCGGGCTTGGTCGGCGCGGGTGGCAATGGCATGTCGTAGAACTCGGGATGGTGAAAAATCAGTTGGCAATCACCGCGGGATACAAAAAAGGCCACCTTGGTATGAGGCGGCCTCTGTCGGAGACGGTGAAATTTGCAAGCATCGCGCCATTATGCATGAGGCCTATGGCAGAAAAATGAAGTGGGAAAGCCCAACAATGAAGCGATCAGCCTTTGGTGTTGAGCGATTTGACTGCCTGCAATACCTCTTCCACGTGGCCCGGTACTTTCAGACCGCGCCATTCTTCCTTGACCAAGCCATCGGGGCCGATAAGGAAGGTACTGCGTTCGATGCCTTTGACCTTTTTTCCGTACATGATCTTGTTTTTGACCACGCCAAACATATGGCACATTTTCTCTTCGGTATCGGCAACCAGTTCAAACGGCAGTTCCAGGCGCGCTTTGAATTCATCGTGCGATTTCATGTTGTCGCGCGAGACACCAAACACCTGGCTACCGGCCTTTACGAAATCAGCATAGTGGTCGCGGAACTGCATGGCTTCTGTGGTGCAGCCAGGCGTGTTGTCTTTGGGGTAGAAATACAGCACCAGGGTCTTGCCGACGTGCGAATTGTTGGTTACCCGAACGCCACCGGTGGCATTGGCTTCAAATTCGGGTAAGGGTTTGTTGACAACGATCGCCATAGGGTATTGAGTCTCGCGTGCAGAATATGTCAGGCAAGCCGTTGCGTTGTAGATGGAACTCGTGCGCGACGGCGTCAACCACCGATTTTACGCTGAAAACTTCTAGGGCCCGGCTGCACGCGCCGCGGTGCATGCCTTAAACCAGCAACGCCGCGACGACTTTGCGGCCCTCTGCCGCCAGAAAATTGAAGGTTCTACAAGCCGCTGGGGTGTCCATGGTTTCGACCCCGATTCGGCGCGCATATAGACCGCTTAGCCACTGTGCTTGTGGGAAACGTAGCCTTTCGCCACTGCCAAAAAGCACCAGTTCGGCGCCCCAGTCCGCGAGACAGTCAAACTGCGCTGTGCCCATTTGCTCAAACCCATTGCAACCCCAGGCTTGGCGGTGCCCCATGCTGCTCAGCAGCATACTGTGCATCACCTTGTCTCCGTTGATGGCGATCCAGCCCGGACCGTAGCCGGTAAGACTGGGGCCCCGGGCCTGGTCTGCTTGAAGTTTCATGGCGGATAAATAGCAGCCCCAAGGCCGGCCTGTGCAAAGAAAAAGTGTTGAACTGTGGTCAAATTATAGGTTTCGTCCTTAGCGTGCCTGCATCGGAGTGCCATTGAAAACCATTCAGAAATCTGCCAAATTGGCCAACGTCTGCTATGACATCCGCGGTCCCATCATGGACCGCGCGCGGCAAATGGAGGAGGACGGGCAAAAAATCATCAAGCTCAATATCGGCAATCTGGCGGTGTTCGGCTTTGATGCGCCGGAAGAAATCCAACAGGACATGATCCGCAATTTGCCGAACTCTTCTGGCTACTCCGACAGCAAAGGCATTTTTGCGGCGCGCAAAGCGGTCATGCACGAAACCCAAAAACAGGGCATCAAGGGCGTGGCGCTCGATGATATTTATTTGGGTAATGGCGCCAGCGAACTGATTGTGATGGCGACCAATGGTCTGCTCGATGACGGCGATGAATTGTTATTGCCCGCCCCTGACTACCCGCTGTGGACAGCCGCTGCCAGCCTGTCCGGCGGCACCCCAGTGCATTACCGCTGCGACGAGGCCAAGGGCTGGATGCCAGATATAGCCGACATCCGCGCCAAAATCACGCCGCGCACCAAGGGAATTGTGGTCATCAACCCCAATAACCCGACCGGCGCGCTGTACTCCGACGCATTGCTGCTGGAGATAGTCGCGATTGCGCGCGAACATGGTTTGGTCTTGTTTGCCGATGAGGTGTACGACAAAGTTCTGTACGACGGGGTGCACCACACAGCGATTGCCTCACTCAGCCAGGATGTGTTGACCCTTACCTTTAATTCACTGTCAAAAAGCTACCGCTCCTGCGGCTACCGGGCGGGTTGGTTGGCTTTGTCCGGCGACAAGCGGTACGCCAAGGACTATATCGAGGGTCTGAACATGCTCTCGAACATGCGCTTGTGCGCCAATGTGCCAGGCCAGTACGCGATTCAAACCGCACTGGGCGGCTACCAAAGCATTGACGATCTGGTGTGCGAAGGCGGGCGCCTGCGTCGCCAGCGCGATTTGGCCTATGAACTCATTACAGCCATTCCCGGCGTCAGTTGCGTCAAGCCGCGCGCCGCGCTGTACATGTTTCCTCGCCTAGATCCAGTGATGTACCCGATTGCAGACGACCAGCAATTTTTCCTCGATGTGTTGCAGGAGACACGTGTGATGCTGGTGCAGGGAACGGGCTTTAACTGGGAAGCGCCAGACCATTTCCGGATTGTTTTTTTACCGCACGAGGATGATTTGCGCGAAGCGATAGGGCGCTTGGAGCGGTTTTTAGAGCGGTATCGTGCCAGTCACGCAGGCGCATGAAGGCGGTTCAAGGCGATAGACGGTAAGTTTTGATAATGTGATTTTTTTGTAAGAGCGATATGAAACCCATTCAAGTAGGCCTTCTGGGCATCGGTGTGGTAGGCACCGGAACATTTAATGTGCTCAAGCGCAATCAGCTTGAAATTCAAAGGCGCGCGGGACGCGAGATTGAAATCACTATGGTGGCGGATTTGGATACCGAGCGCGCCCGGAAAGTTGTGGGCGCGAATGTCACTGTGGTCAACGATGCCCGTGCGGTGCTCGCCAACCCGGACATTGACATCGTTATCGAGTTGATTGGTGGTTACGGTATCGCCAAGACGCTGGTCCTTGAAGCCATTTCGGCGGGAAAGCACGTGGTTACCGCTAACAAAGCTTTACTCGCGGTGCACGGGACTGAAATTTTTGCGGCGGCATCGGCCAAGGGCGTAATGGTTGCTTTTGAAGCAGCTGTAGCCGGGGGCATCCCCATTATCAAAGCGCTGCGTGAGGGCTTGACTGCCAATCGCATCGAATGGATCGCGGGCATCATCAATGGAACTACTAATTTCATCCTATCTGAAATGCGTAGTAAAGGACTCGATTTTGCAGATGTGCTTAAAGAGGCGCAGCGATTAGGCTATGCGGAGGCCGACCCGACATTTGATATCGAAGGTATTGATGCTGGCCATAAGGTGACCATCATGTCCGCCATTGCGTATGGCGTACCGGTTCAGTTTGAAAAAGCGTACATCGAAGGCATTACCAAATTGTCTGCGCAAGATATTCGCTATGCGGAGCAACTGGGTTACCGCATCAAATTGCTGGGCATCGCGAAGCGGCGGCCTGAAGGTATCGAGTTGCGCGTCCACCCAAGTTTGGTGCCTTCCAAGCGATTGATAGCAAATGTAGAGGGCGCCATGAACGCCGTGGTGGTTCAGGGTGATGCAGTTGGTACTACCCTGTATTACGGTAAAGGGGCAGGCTCCGAGCCCACGGCAAGCGCCGTCATCGCCGACCTCGTCGATGTGACGCGCTTGCACACCGCTGATGCCGCCCAGCGTGTACCGCATTTGGCCTTTCAACCCGATGCGATGAGTGATTTGCCCATTCTGCCCATGAGCCAGGTTGTGACCAGCTACTACCTTCGTTTGCGGGTGGCCGACCAGGCCGGGGTGCTCGCCAAGGTGACGGGCATATTGGCCGAGGCCGATATCAGCATTGACGCCGTGCTGCAACGCGAGGCCGATGAAATCGATGGCGATAGCGCTAGCCAAACCGACTTGATCATCCTGACGCATGAGTGCCAAGAGGCACGCATGGAGGCCGCCCTGTCACGCATGCAGGCGCTGCCTACCGTGCTGCAAAACATCGTGCGCATCCGCAAGGAAGAATTAGCCTGATGCAGTACATCTCCACGCGTGCCGCGCAGACTCAGGCTCAGGCTCAGGCTCAGGCTCAGGCTCAGGCGCAGCCCAAGCGCTTTTGTGAAATCTTGCTCGAAGGCCTAGCCCCAGAGGGTGGTTTGTACCTGCCGACGCACTATCCGCAGGTCAGTAGCGAGGCCTTAATGCGCTGGCGTACCCTGCCTTATGCAGACCTGGCTTTTGAGATTTTGTCCTTGTATGTGGACGACATCCCTGAGGCCGATTTACGCGCCTTGTGCCGCAAAACCTATACCTTTGAGGTGTTTGGCTCCGAGGCGATTGTGCCGCTTAAGCGGCTGGAAGAGGGCTTGTACCTGCAGGCGCTGTCCAACGGCCCGACGCTGGCTTTCAAAGACATGGCCATGCAATTGCTGGGCAATTTATTTGAATACGAGTTGGCGCGGCGTGGCGAGGAGCTCAATATTTTCGGCGCCACCAGTGGCGATACGGGCAGTGCGGCGGAGTATGCGATGCGCGGAAAAAAAGGCGTACGCGTGTTCATGACCAGCCCGGATGGGCGCATGAGTCCGTTTCAGCAGGCGCAGATGTTCAGTTTGCTGGATGAGAACATCCACAACATCGCCATACGCGGGGTATTTGACGATTGCCAAGACCTAGTCAAAGCGGTCTCGAGTGATCTGGCCTTCAAGCAACGCTACAAAATCGGCACCGTCAATTCGATCAACTGGGCGCGCCTGATGGCGCAAGTGGTGTACTACTTTGCGGGGTATTTTCAGGCTAGCTCGAGCAACACCGAGAGGGTATCTTTTTGTGTGCCAAGCGGGAACTTCGGCAATGTTTGCGCTGGCCATGTGGCGCGCATGATGGGCCTACCCATCGAAAAATTGGTGGTGGCCACCAATGAAAACGATGTACTCGATGAGTTTTTCCGTACCGGCGTGTACCGGGTTCGGGGGAGCGCGGACACGCATGAAACCTCGAGTCCGTCCATGGATATTTCTAAAGCAAGTAATTTTGAGCGTTTTGTATTCGACTTGTTAGGGCGTGACAGCGCGCGCGTGGCGGACTTGTTCGGCGCCGGTCTGGCACGCGACGGAGCCTTCGATTTGCACGCCGATCCGCGATTTTCACAAGCGGCAAGTGTTTACGGTTTTGCCAGCGGCAAGAGCACGCACGCCGACCGCATCGCGACGATTCGCGACACCTGGCAGCGCTATGGCGTGATGGTGGATACCCATACTGCGGATGGCCTCAAAGTCGCCCAGCAATACCTCCAGGCAGGCATTCCCATGGTGGTACTGGAAACCGCTTTGCCCATCAAATTCGCATCCACGATTGTGCAAGCGCTGGACCGCGAGCCCGAGTGTCCGGCCAAGTTCGTCGGCATTGAAGACCTGCCCAAACGCGTCAAGGTGATGGATGCGGATGTGCAGTCGATCAAAGCCTATATCGCCGCCGCTTGCGCCTGAACTGTCCGCATGTCCGCGCCGACCCGCAGCCCGCTCTTGCCGCTTGAAACGGCGGTGGCGCAATTGCTAGAGGCTTTGGATGACCGGCCGCTTCGCATAGAAATGCTCAGCACCCTGCAAGCCGATGGCCGGGTGCTGGCGCAGGATGTGGTGTCACCGCTGGAAGTGCCGCCGCAGGACAACAGTTCCATGGATGGTTACGCCTTGCGTTGCGCAGATCTTGCGCCTGGGCGCGCACTGCCGGTCTCCCAACGCATACCCGCGGGCAGCCAAGGACTGCCGCTGCTTGCCGGTACGGTCGCCCGGATCTTCACCGGCGCGCCGATTCCGCCTGGTGCCGATGCCGTGGTCATGCAGGAGGATTGCCAGGAAGTACCGGGCGCCGACCCCTCCGCGCCACAGATACACGTGCAGACCCAGCCCCTTGCCGGACAGTGGATACGCCGCCGTGGTGAGGACGTGAGGCTTGGCGCCACGGTCTTGCAGTCCGGCATGCGCTTGGGCCCAGCCGCTTTGGGGATGGCAGCCAGCGTGGGCTTGGCGCAGTTGCAAGTCGCTTGCAAGCCGCGCGTCGCTTTATTTTCCACCGGCGACGAACTGGTGATGCCGGGGGCGGTCGCGCCGCAGGACATGCCGCCGGGAGCAATCTACAACTCCAACCGATTTTTTCTGGCGGCCTTGCTGCGCCGTATGGGATGCGAGGTGACGGATAAGGGTATCGTGCCGGACCGTTTGGACGCCACGGTACAGGCCTTGGATGATGCTGCGCAGACGCATGATTTAGTACTGACCAGTGGTGGCGTGTCGGTAGGCGAAGAAGACCATATCAAGCCGGCGGTGCAGCAATTGGGCCGCCTAGACCTTTGGCAAATTGCCATCAAGCCAGGCAAGCCCTTTGCCCATGGCCGCGTTGGGGCGGCACACTTTATCGGGCTGCCGGGCAATCCGGTGTCTAGCTTTGTCACGTTTTTGCTGCTGGTACGCCCATTTGTGCTGCGTATGCAGGGGGTTCAGCACGTGGCCTTGCCTATTCAAAGCTTGCGCGCAGACTTCGATTGGCCACGTGCCGATCGGCGCCAGGAATTTTTACGGGTCAGGAGTAATGTCCAAGGGGGTCTAGACCTGTTCCCCAACCAGAGCTCAGGCGTACTCACCTCGGTGGTCTGGGGCGATGGATTGGTGGATAACCCGCCAGGCCGTACCATTGTGCGTGGCGACACTGTCCGGTTCATGGGCCTGGGCGACTTGCTGGGCTGAACGCTTAGATTGACCCGTATGCACATTCATCTTAAATTCTTTGCCAGCATTCGGGAGACCATGGGCAGCAGTGGTCACGCCTATGAAACGCAGTCGCAAACCCTTGGCCAATTGCGCGACGAATTGGTGCAAGCCGGTGGCCCTGCGGCCCAGGCGCTAGGACGGGATAGGGTGCTGCGTATGGCACTCAATCAGACCTTGTGCGAGGAAGGCGCGGCCTTAACGCCGGGTGCGGAGATCGCATTTTTCCCGCCGGTCACGGGGGGATAAAAATGGGCTCCTTGCCTTTCTTAGCTATTTTCGGAGGGTTGCTGTGAGCCAGCCTCCCGGGTTTATTCAGAACGCAGCGACTGCCCGTGTGCGGATTCAAACAGCGCGTTTTGACGTATCCCAAGAGATCGCAGCCTTGCAGCAAAACGACCCCCGCATCGGTGCGGTTTGTACCTTTTTAGGCACGGTGCGCGACCGCAATGTGCATGATGCCTCGCATGCCGGTAGCGTCCAGACCTTGGAGTTGGAACACTATCCGGGCATGACAGAAAAATCTATCGACGCCATGATTGACGAGGCCCATAAGCGCTTTGATATTTATGGCGTGCGGGTGGTACATCGCGTTGGCATGATGCACCCTACTGAGCCGGTGGTACTGGTGGCGGCGGCTTCGGCCCATCGCGGCGAAAGCTTCAAAGCCTGCGAGTTTGTAATGGACTACCTGAAAACCCAAGCGCCTTTTTGGAAAAAAGAGCAGGGCTTGGAAGGCGCGCAATGGGTGGATGCCCGTGTCAGTGACGATGCGGCTTTAGCCCGATGGGGCATACACAAACCCAACGCTTGAGGCCGCAGCGCCCATGCCTGCCCTCAATGGGTATATGTTTTCTTCTGTGTGCGACGCGCCTGCGCCGCTTCGGCAGCGTTTTCCTCTTGGTCCGGCGCTTGCACCGGGTCCAGCCATTGGGAGCGGTGCACTGCTTGTTGCAGCAAATGCAGCAGGCCATGCACCATAAAGGACTGCAAGTTGAGGGTGCAGGTACGCGCCTCCTGCTCCTCGTCCCCGCCGTCTTTGATGACTAATTGGGTCAGGCCGTTGGCATGCAAATGGATAGTGACCTCGGTCACTAGCATTGGCAACTCGCCCAGGGGCAGCGCCGTGGTCGTACTCGAATACGGCGTTTGCAGATCCGCTTTTTGCAAAAAATCTTCTTGCTTGAGGTGCACCAAAATTTTGCGTGACGTTTCGTCGGCCAGTGTCACCGCGGGGTCTAAAGCCTCGATACGCGAGACGGTAGTCATCAGCGGCTCCACCAGCTTGACGCCAATGCGGCGGGTCAGCCAAAGGCGTACCTCTTGCTCCTGCACGGTTTTGACCCGAACTAGCAGGCGGTCCTGCCGTTCGTCATACTGCACATTGAGTTGGTGGATATTCATTAGCTTGATTTTAGTCAGTGCGGACCGCTCCGCGCCGCTTGAAAATGCACTACCGACCCCAAGCTGTGCCCTAACTGAGGATGTCTTATGCGAATTGACAAATTAACCACCAAGTTCCAAGAGGCCCTGGGTGAAGCGCAAAGCGCAGCGCTGGCCCAGGACCATGCCTATATTGAGCCAGCCCATGTGCTGGGGGCCATGCTGCGCCAGGATGACGGCCCCAAGGCTTTGCTCCAGCGTGCGGGGGTCAACGTCCCTTCGTTGCTGGCCATGGCAGACGCCGCAGCGCATAAACTGCCCCAAGTACAAGGCCAGGACCAAGTGCAGGTGGGGCGTGACATGGTCAGCCTTTTGCAAGCCTGCGAAAAAGAAGCCATGAAACGCGGCGACCAATATGTGGCCAGCGAGTTATTTTTGGTGGCCTTGAGTGAAGCCAAGTCCGACTTTGCCAAGCGGGCGCAGGCTTCGGGTTTGAGCCGCAAAAGCCTGGACGCTGCCATTTTGGCGGTGCGCGGCGGGCAGAGCGTGGACAGCGCCGACGCCGAAGACCAGCGTGAGTCCCTGAAAAAATACTGCGTAGATTTGACCGAGCGCGCCCGCGCCGGCAAGCTCGATCCGGTGATTGGCCGTGACGACGAAATCCGCCGTGCTATCCAGGTGCTGCAACGGCGCACCAAGAACAACCCGGTGTTGATTGGCGAGCCCGGTGTCGGCAAGACCGCCATCGTCGAAGGCCTGGCCCAGCGCATCGTTGCCGGCGAAGTGCCCGATTCGCTCAAAGGCAAGCGTGTGCTGTCGCTGGATATGGCCTCCTTGCTGGCGGGTGCCAAGTTTCGGGGTGAGTTTGAAGAACGGCTGAAAAATGTGTTGAAAGACCTGTCCAAGGACGAGGGCCAGACCATTGTCTTTATTGACGAGTTGCACACCATGGTGGGCGCCGGCAAGGCCGAAGGCGCGATGGATGCTGGCAATATGCTCAAGCCGGCCCTGGCGCGTGGCGAACTCCATTGCGTCGGTGCAACCACACTTGACGAGTACCGCAAATACATTGAAAAAGACGCTGCGCTGGAACGCCGTTTTCAAAAGATTTTGGTGGGCGAACCTACGGTGGAAGCCACCGTCGCAATTTTGCGCGGCCTGAAAGAACGCTACCAGGTACACCATGGCGTGAACATCACCGACCCAGCCATCGTGGCTGCGGCCGAACTAAGCCATCGCTACATCACCGACCGCTTTCTACCGGACAAGGCGATTGACCTGATTGACGAAGCGGCGGCAAAGATCAAGATCGAACTGGACTCCAAGCCCGAGGTCATGGACAAGTTGGACAGGCGATTGATTCAGTTGCAAATCGAGCGTGAGGCGGTGAAAAAAGAGAAAGACGAAGCGTCTATCAGGCGCTTCGGGCTCATCAACGAGGAAATCAGCGCCTTACAGCGCGAAATCGCCGATCTGGACGAAATTTGGAAGGCCGAAAAAGCCATGGCTCAGGGCAGTGCGCAAATCCGCTCAGAGATTGATGTACTGCGCCAGCAGATTGAAACCCTGACGCGCAAAGGCGACCTCACCAAAGTGGCGGAGTTGCAATACGGCCAGTTACCGGGCTTGGAAAAGCGCCTGAAAGAGGCGCAGGACACGGAGGCGGGCCGCGCCAAAGGGGGTGAGGGCGCGACGCCGCAATTGCTGCGCACCCAAGTGGGCGCCGAAGAAATCGCCGAAGTGGTGGCGCGCGCTACCGGTATTCCTATCGCCAAGCTGATGCAGGGTGACCGAGAAAAATTGCTGCTGATGGAAGAGCGTCTGCATCAGCGCGTGGTCGGCCAGGACGAGGCGATCGGTGCCGTGGCCAATGCCATACGCCGCTCGCGCTCGGGTCTGTCGGACCCCAACCGCCCGACCGGCTCCTTCTTGTTCTTAGGCCCCACCGGCGTGGGCAAGACGGAGTTGTGCAAAGCCCTGGCGGGGTTTTTGTTTGACAGTGAAGACCATCTGATACGAATGGACATGAGTGAGTTCATGGAGAAACATTCAGTGGCACGCCTGATTGGCGCGCCGCCCGGCTACGTGGGCTACGAGGAGGGCGGCTACCTTACCGAGGCGGTGCGCCGCAAACCCTATAGCGTGCTGTTGCTGGACGAAGTGGAGAAAGCGCATCCGGACGTTTTTAATGTGCTCTTGCAGGTGCTCGATGATGGTCGCCTGACCGATGGCCAGGGCCGTACCGTGGACTTTAAAAACACCGTCATCGTGATGACCAGCAATATCGGCTCGCAATTGATCCAAAGCATGGTGGGCCAAGACCGTGAAGACATCAAAGACGCGGTCACTGGAGAATTGAAGAATCATTTCCGGCCTGAATTTATCAACCGTATCGACGAAACCGTGGTCTTTCACGCGCTGGACGCCGGACATATTGCCAATATAGCCAAGATCCAATTGCAAACCCTGATGAACCGCCTAGCGCGTATGGACTACGTATTAGAGGTCTCCGACGCTGCGGTGGCCGAATTGGCCAAAGTCGGCTTTGACCCGGTTTATGGCGCACGGCCCCTCAAGCGTGCTATCCAGCAGCGCTTGGAAAATCCCTTGTCCAAATTGTTGCTACAAGGGCACTTTGTGCCCAAAGACACCATCCATGTGGGTGTGGACCCCATCCGTAATCCGGGCCAATTTTCCTTTAGCGCGACCTAGCGCTCAGGGGTTAGCGGTGCTGCCGCTTGGCACGCGGCGAGCGCCGTCGTAGCGGCGCGCCCAATAGGCCAAGCCCATGTCCTCGACGCGCACCTCGGCGCCGGGCTTGGGCGAATGGATGAATTTTCCATTACCAACGTAAATACCCACATGGCTAAAGGCGCGGCGCATGGTGTTGAAAAATACCAGGTCTCCTGGCCGCAATTCGGATTTGTCAATCGTTTGGGTGGCTGCGGCTTGCTGCGCCGCGCTGCGCGGCAGCACCAGGCCAATCGTTTGTTCGTAGATGGCTTTAACGAAACCGCTGCAATCAAAACCGCTTTCGGCGCTATTACCGCCACGGCGGTAAGGCACTCCGAGAAAGCCCATAGCGCTAAGCACCAGACCGGACGCCTGGTTTTGCATGTGGGTGCCCGCCTCGCTGATGCGGTTCAGCAAGCCCTTATCGGCAAGCGCCTTGCCTAAGTCCTCATTGTCAGGCGCTGTTTGTGCGGCACTGATCCCGCAGGCAAAAGCTAGGAACAGAGCGAAAAAGGCACGAAAAATCATCGCGCAACTATAGCCGAGCAAGCGCCTGAAGTCAAATCAAATTTACTTTAAAAAAACATCATAAGACATTGATGTATATAGAAATATTG
>JAEMRG010000217.1 GCA_016463455.1 Rhodoferax sp. | reverse complement strand
GCAATTACAGCGAGTTCACGACAAAATCAGCGCGCTTGACGCCCGCTATGTCCATTGGGTCGCGACCGACAGCGCGCTGCAAGCCGGTTTACAGGACCGCCTAGGCGCCTTGCTCACCTATGGCGAACCCGCGTCCGAGCGGCAAGGCGGCGAGGTCTTGCTGGTTTCCCCCCGACTGGGCACCTTGTCGCCTTGGGCGTCCAAGGCCACGGATATCGCCCACAACTGCGGTTTTGCATTACGCCGTATCGAGCGCGCGGTCGAATACCGCTTGCACATCAAATCCTGGTTGGGCCAATCGGGGAGCCTGAGCGAAGCTCACATGCAGGCTGTCGCCGCCTGTTTGCATGACCGCATGACTGAAAGCGTATGGCACGAGCGCGCGCAGGTCGCCCGCTTGTTCCAGGCTTTGCCGGCCGCACCCATGGACTACTGCGACGTGCTGGCGGGCGGGCGGGCTGCACTGGAGCGGGCCAATGTGCAATTCGGCCTGGCCCTGGCCGAGGACGAAATCGATTACCTGCACCAAGCCTTTGCCCGCTTGCAGCGCAACCCCACCGATGTGGAGTTGATGATGTTTGCGCAGGCCAATAGCGAACACTGTCGCCACAAAATCTTTAATGCCGATTTCAGCATCGATGGCCAGGCCCAAAGCAGCAGCATGTTCGGCATGATCCGCCATACGCACAAAACGCATCCGCAGCATATGCTGGTGGCGTATTCGGATAACGCTTCGGTGATGGAAGGCGCCGCCGTAGAGCGTTTTGCGCCAAGGCCCGCGCCCGTTCTGGGCGTGCAGCAATCGCCGCAGTACATCAAAACCGAGGCCTTGCAACATATTTTGATGAAGGTGGAAACACACAACCACCCGACGGCGATCTCGCCTTACCCCGGCGCCTCCACCGGTGCAGGTGGCGAGATCCGCGATGAAGGTGCCACCGGGCGCGGCTCCAAGCCCAAAGCCGGGCTGTCCGGGTTTACCGTGTCCACCTTGCGCTGGGACGGGCAGGGCGGCTACGGCAAGCCCGCGCACATTGCCAGCCCTTTGCAAATCATGATCGAAGGCCCCTTGGGCGGGGCGGCGTTTAACAATGAGTTTGGCCGCCCGAACTTGCTGGGCTATTTCCGGGAGTTCGAACAAAGCGTTCGCAGCGCACAAGACACGGTGCAACGCGGTTACCACAAGCCCATCATGATTGCGGGTGGCTTGGGCGTGATCGATGCCGCGCAAACCCATAAAAAACTGTTTCCTGCCGGTAGCTTGCTGGTGCAATTGGGCGGGCCCGGCATGCGCATCGGCATGGGCGGCAGTGCGGCCAGCTCTATGGCGACGGGGGCTAATGCGGCGGAGCTGGATTTTGATTCGGTACAACGCGGCAACCCCGAAATCCAGCGCCGCGCCCAAGAGGTGATCAACCAATGCTGGCTGATGGGCGCCGATGCCAATCCCATCTTGGCGATCCACGATGTGGGCGCTGGCGGCCTGTCCAATGCTTTCCCCGAGCTCAGCAACGATGCCGGGCGCGGTGCACGCTTTGACTTGCGCGCCGTGCCGCTGGAAGAGTCGGGCATGGCGCCCAAAGAGATTTGGTGCAATGAAAGCCAGGAGCGCTATGTGATGGCGATTGCCCCTGATTCCTTGCCCCTGTTTACTGCCTTGTGCGAGCGCGAGCGCTGCCCTTTTTCAGTAGTCGGTGTGGCCACCGAAGATAGGCAGCTGGTGGTGGCCGATGAAGGTGCACCTTCGCCCGTGGACATGCCCATGGACGTGCTGCTGGGCAAACCGCCCAAGATGCACCGTGATGTTCAAACGATGCGCCGCGACTTTGCGCCGCTGGACTTGAGCGGCGTGACATTACACAACGCAGTGACGGCGGTGTTGTCGCATCCCACAGTGGCGTCCAAGCGCTTTTTGGTCACGATTGGCGACCGCACGGTGGGAGGCCTGAGTCATCGCGACCAGATGGTCGGGCCCTGGCAGGTGCCGGTGGCCGATTGCGCAGTCACGCTGGCCGACTTCAAAGGTTTTGCCGGAGAAGCCATGTCCATGGGCGAGCGCACGCCACTCGCGGTGATTGACCCACCCGCATCGGGCCGCATGGCGATTGCCGAAGCGATTACCAATTTGCTGGCCGCGCCGATTGAGCTGCCGCGCGTCAAACTCTCAGCCAATTGGATGGCCGCCTGCGGTGATCCCGGTGAAGACGCGGCACTCTATGCCACGGTGCAGGCCGTTGGCATGGAACTGTGTCCGGCATTGGGCATCTCGATTCCGGTGGGCAAAGATTCGCTGTCCATGCGCACGCAGTGGAAAGACGAGGATGGCGTGGCGAAGAAAGTCAGTTCGCCGGTTTCGCTGATTGTTTCGGCCTTTGCCAGCATCGCCGATGTGCGGCCTACGCTAAGCCCGCAATTGCAAGCGGTGGACGATGCGCTGCTGGTACTGATCGATCTGGGGCGCGGTAAAAACCGCATGGGCGCCGGCATCTTGGCGCAGACTCTGGCGCAAACTGGCCACCAGGTGCCCGACCTGGACGAGGCGCAAGATTTAGTCGCCTTAGTCCAAGCCGTGAATACCTTGCGCGCCCAGAAAAAAATACTGGCCTACCATGACCGCAGCGATGGCGGTCTTTTGGCCACTGTGACAGAAATGGCCTTTGCTGGCCGTGTGGGCGTGGCGCTGAATGTAGATATGTTGGTGCTGGAAGGCGATGGCGTGTCCGACAGCCGTATGGACGTGGGCGATAGCAAAAACTGGGCAAACCAGGTCGGGGCGCTGCGGGAAGAATTGACGCTCAAAGCCCTGTTCAACGAAGAGCTGGGTGTGGTCTTGCAAGTGCGCGCCGCGGATCGCGATGCGGTGATGGCTGTGCTGCGCACCCACGGCTTATCCAAGCACAGCCATGTCATCGGCAAGACGCGCCCTGCCAAGGGCAGTGATACGTCGGCGCTAGAAATTTGGCGCGATGCCAAGGCGGTTTTTAGCGCGCCTTTGCAGGATCTGGCCCAGGTCTGGGACAGTGTCAGCTGGAAAATTTGCCGCCTGCGCGATAACCCGGCGTGCGCTGATGCCGAACATGCATCCTTTGGCGCGCCAATCGATAGCGGTATGCATATTTATTTGCCGCCGGGCTTGGCCCCCGCACCTGCACCCACAGCGCCCGCTTTGCTATTGCACAAGCCGCGCGTGGCGGTGTTGCGCGAGCAAGGCGTGAATTCGCACATCGAAATGGCTTATGCCTTTACCGAGGCCGGCTTTGACGCCTTTGACGTGCACATGAGCGATTTGCAAACAGGCCGCGCCGACCTGCGCGACTTTGCCGGACTGGTAGCCTGCGGCGGTTTCAGCTACGGCGACACCTTGGGTGCGGGCATAGGCTGGGCGCGCTCCATCACTTTCAACCAGCGCTTAGCGGACCAGTTCAGCACATTTTTTGCGCGGCCCGACACCTTTGGTTTGGGCGTTTGCAATGGCTGCCAGATGTTTGCCGAGTTGGCCGATATCATCCCGGGCGCCGCCCACTGGCCACGCTTTACCACCAACCAAAGCGAGCGCTTTGAGGCGCGCCTGTCCATGGTGGAAGTGCTGGACTCGCCCTCCCTGTTTTTCCAGGGCATGGCTGGCGCGCGTTTGCCCATTGCGGTGGCTCATGGGGAAGGCTTCGCCAACTTTGCCCAGCGTGGCGATGGCGCCAAAGTGCTGCGCGCTATGCGCTTTGTGGATAACGCCGGGCACGCGACCGAG
>JAEMRG010000216.1 GCA_016463455.1 Rhodoferax sp. | reverse complement strand
CCGGGGCAACCCGGCGTGCACAGAATCCGGCTTATCGGTGGGCTTCACACTTTTTAGCGTCTCAGGCGGCCAGTGCTTCTTGCGCAGCCTCTACCTGCGGGCGCAGATGCGCCAACATATCGGCCACCATGGCATCCAGGTCAAAGCGCGGCGCCCAGCCCCAATCGGCCCGGGCCACGCTATCGTCTATCGACTGCGGCCAGCCATCGGCAATGGCTTGGCGGTAGTCCGGCGCGTAGTCCACGCTAAAGCCGGGTACTTGGCGCGCAATCGCCTGGGCCAGTTGCGCCGGCGTAAAGCTCAAGGCGGCGAGGTTGTAGCTGTGGCGCTCGGCGATGCAATGCGCGGGTGCGTCCATCAGCTCAAGTGTGGCGCGTATCGCGTCAGGCATGTACATCATGGGCAGCGCGGTGTGCGGCGCCAAAAAGCTGGTGTAGTGGCCCTGGCGCAAAGCGGCGTGGAATATCTCGATGGCGTAATCCGTGGTGCCGCCGCCGGGGGCGGTTTTCCAGCTGATAAGGCCGGGGTAGCGCAGGCTGCGCACGTCCACGCCATGTACCCGGTGGTACCAGGCGCACCAACCCTCGCCGGCCAGCTTGGAGATGCCATAGACCGTGCCCGGGTCCATAACGCAGTGCTGCGGCGTTTGTACCCTGGGGCTGCCTGGACCGAAGGCGGCAATTGAGCTGGGCCAAAAAACGCGCAAGCGATACTGGCGCGCCAGCTCCAGCACATTGAGCAAACTGCGCATATTCAGGTCCCAGGCCCAGGCCGGGTGCTGCTCACCGCGCGCCGACAAGGCGGCGGCCAAGAGGTAAATCTGCGTGACGCCTTGCTGCACTACCAGGCGCTGCAAAGCATCCGCGTCGGTAGCATCCAAGGTGTGGTGCGTCATGCCTGCAGGCACGCCAGCAGGTGGCGCAGCAATGTCGCTCAGCACGACAGCGCCTGCGCCGTAGCGCGCTGCCAAAGCCTGGCCTAAGTCGGTGCCTATCTGGCCATTGGCGCCAATGATGAGGATGCGCGGGTTCATGCGAGGGCTCCTTCGCCCAAGATGCACAGTTCGCGACCCGCTTGTGCAAAAGCGGCGGCGGCAAACGCTAAATCTGCGCGGCTGTGTACCGCGCTGATCTGCACCCGGATGCGCGCCTTGCCGCGCGGCACCACGGGAAAGAAAAAGCCCACCACATAAACGCCCAGTTCCAGCAGGCGCGCGGCCATACGCTGCGCCAGCACTGCGTCGCCCACCATCACGGGGATGATGGGATGCTCGCCTGGCGGCAGGGCAAAACCGGCATCGGTCAAAGCGCTGCGGAAAAAGCGCGTGTTGAATTCGAGTGTGTCGCGCAGTGCGGTACTGGCCTCTAGCAAATCCAGCACCGCGATCGAGGCGCCGGCGATCACCGGTGCCAAAGTGTTGGAAAACAAATAGGGCCGCGAGCGCTGGCGCAGCAGGGCAATGACTTCTTTGCGCCCGCTGGTAAAACCGCCGCTGGCTCCGCCCAAGGCTTTGCCCAAGGTGCCGGTGATGATGTCCACTTTGCCAAAAACCTTGCGGTACTCATGCGTGCCGCGCCCGCTGGCGCCGACAAAGCCGGTGGCATGGCATTCGTCCACGCCCAGCAGCGCGCCGTACTGGTCGCACAGATGGCGCATGGCGTCCAACTGGGCGATCGTGCCATCCATGGAAAACACGCCATCGGTAAACACCAGGGTGTGGCGCACACCGGCCTTGGCCGCCTCTTGCAGGCAGCGCTCCAGATCGGCCATGTCATTGTGCCGGTAGCGCCAGCGCTGGGCTTTGCACAAGCGTATGCCGTCGATGATGGAAGCATGATTTAGCTCGTCGCTGACGATGGCGTCTTGCTCACTGAGCAGCGGCTCAAACAAACCGCCGTTGGCGTCAAACGCGGCGGCGTACAAAATCGTGTCCTCGGTGCCCAAAAAAGCCGATAGGCGCGCTTCCAGGGTTTTGTGCAGGTCTTGCGTGCCGCAGATAAAGCGTACTGAACTTAAGCCATAGCCGTGGCTGTCCAGCGCCGCATGCGCAGCAGCGAGCACCTGCGGGTGGGCGGATAGGCCCAAATAATTGTTCGCGCACAAATTAATCACATCGCGCCGCTGACCGTCGGCACCCACAGTGTGGATACGTGCGCCCTGCGCGCTGCCCAGCACGCGCTCTTGTTTGAACAGGCCGGCCTCTTCGATACCGACCAATTCTTGCGCTAGGTGTTGGTAAAAATCGCTGCTATTTGCCATGTTGCGTTTCCTTTTCCTGCTGGGTAGTGGCCGATTGGTAGACAATCGAATCCACCATGTTCTGTGATATTGCTATTTGTGCAGTATATCGAACAATTTTCGGTATAAAGGAATTTGATGGCCTCCCGTAGTGCAAAAACCACAAGCGCGCCTGCGCGCAGCCCACTCCCGGCAGAGCCGCCCCGCGTGGGGGACACGCTGGCCGCGCTGCGTCAGGCGCGCGCGCTTTCGCTCGATGAGTTATCCCGCTTGGCAGGCGTGTCCAAATCCATGCTCTCGCAAATCGAGCGCGCCCAGGCCAACCCAACGGTCGCTGTAGTCTGGCGCCTGGCCAATGCGCTCGGTGTGCCGCTGGCGGACTTGTTACACCAAGCCCCAGCCCCCCAAGCCCTGGCTATCGCCCTGGTGCCCGCCCACGCCACGCCAGCGCTGCGCAGCCCGGACGGCCTGTGCGAGCTGCGCATCCTGGGCCCGATCGAGCTGGCTGGTCAATTTGAGTGGTATGCGCTAAGCGTGCAGCCCGGCGGCGCCTTGGAGTCAGAAGCCCACGAAGCGGGCACGCGCGAGCACTTGACGGTACACAGCGGCGCGCTACAGGTGCAGGCGGGGGAAGTTCTGCAAAAGCTGCAAACGGGCGAGACCGCGCGCTACGCGGTGGACTGCCAACACAGCATCCGCAACCCGGGCAAAAGCGTAGCCACCGGTTGGCTGGTGGTGGTGCATCCGGCCTGAAAGCCGCACCCTCAAAAACGCTCGTACTCCGCCAGGTAGCGCCACTGCCCCGGCGCGACATCGCCCTGGCTGACGCGGCCGAGGCGGATGCGGCGCAGGACTTGGATTTCTAAGCCGGCCAGCTCGCACAGAAACGCGGCCAAACCCGGATGCGCGCCTTTGACCGCCAGGCGCAAGATGCTTCGCGCCTCGCTGGCGCTGCCGATGCTGATTTTGGCGACCGGTAAGCGCTGACGTGGGTCGCGCAGCGCACGCTCTATGGGGACGAGCGCATCGGCTTTCACTTCGCCGCGCACCTCGACCATGAGCTCGTGCTCCATCTGGTCCATGTCTTCTTGCAGTTTGCGCTGCACCCGCCAGTCCTGGGTGAACACCACCAATCCACTGGCGGCTGTTTCCAGTGGCACGCAGGCCTGTAGCTGCTTGAAGTGGCGCAGCAATAGGCCTTGGCCGCTGGCGTCATGCGGGCTGTGGTTGGCGGCTATGAGCAAATCGCGGGCAGAACGTGCAAGCGGTGCACGCGCCTGACGGCTGCGCCCGGGGGTCGGGCCCGCCGGGGCAAGAGCATGGCCTGCCTCGTCTTGCACGCCATCGACTACGTTCGGCGGTTTATGCACGATCAGCGTCACTTCACCCAGCGCCAACAAACTGGCATCCGGGTCCACCGTCACCTTCTGTGTCAGCACGCGTTGCTGCGGGATTTCTACCACCTGGCCGTCTACCCGCACCCAGCCACCTTCGATATATTGTTCCGCCTCGCGGCGCGAGCAGCCCAGCAT
>JAEMRG010000215.1 GCA_016463455.1 Rhodoferax sp. | reverse complement strand
TGGTCATAGACTTTGCGCAGCGCCGGCGCCATCTTGTTGCACAGCGTGCCGGCCACAATCATGAGGTCGGACTGGCGCGGGCTGGCGCGAAACACTTCAGAGCCAAAACGGCTGATGTCGTAGCGCGCCGCAGCGGCATGCATCATCTCGACCGCGCAGCAGGCCAGACCGAAAGTCATGGGCCAGATGGAGCCCGTCTTGGCCCAGTTGACCACTGCGTCGTAGCTGGTGGTGGCAAAGCCTTCTTTGAATACGCCTTCAATCATGGTGTCATTCCCAGTCAAGGGCCCCTTTTTTCCATTCGTAGACAAAGCCCACAACCAGAATGCCCAAAAACAGCATGACCGCCCAGAACCCCAGGGGTCCGATTTCTTTAAGCGAAACCGCCCAAGGAAACAGGAAGGCGATTTCCAGGTCAAACAAAATAAACAAGATGGCGACCAAGTAGTAGCGCACATCGAACTTCATGCGGGCATCTTCAAAGGCTTCGAAGCCGCATTCGTAAGGGGAATTTTTGGCCTGATCCGGCCGGTTAGGGCCGAGGATATAACCCAGCACCTGGGGGATGATGCCGATAGCCACACCGACCAGAATGAACAGCAAAACAGGGAGGTAGGGGTCCAGATTCATAGCTATTTAGGGATCGTCCGACGATAAGTCTGATGGTTTGCCTGGCCCTTACAGGTACGCAGTGCTCTCTTGCTATGGTGCCGTCGGCGAGACTCGAACTCGCACAGCTTTCGCCACTACCACCTCAAGATAGCGTGTCTACCAATTTCACCACGACGGCGGTATTTTTCCACAACAAGGCCATGAGCATCTGTGCTGCTCTAGAGGCCCTGATCAGCACATGAGTTTACCCTGATTTAGAAATGCTTCCCAAGGGACTTTCGACTATTTCGGTGGGCTCAATTCGCTGGGATTTGGGCTGCGCCCGAAGCCGCGGGCGCGGGCGCAGCGGCACTGGCTGGCGCCGTGGGAGCCGCTACGCTGGCAGCCTCTAGGACGCTACCGCTGCTGGTCGGGCGCAGGTTGCCGAAGTACGCCAGCGCCAACGTGGCGGTAAAAAACACCGTGGCCAACACCGCCGTGGTACGCGACAAAAAGTTGGCGCTGCCGCTGGCGCCAAACAAGCTGCCCGAGCCGCCGCTGCCAAAAGCTGCACCCATGTCGGCACCTTTGCCGTGTTGGATCAGGATTAAAACGATCATCGAAATCGCCGAAATCATCTGCACTGTCAGGATGATCGTAACCAAATAACTCATCTTCTACTCCTGGAAAAAACTGCTTAGACCGCTTTAGAGCGCGGCCCGGATAATGGATAAAAAATCTGCTGCCTTTAAGGAGGCGCCGCCGATCAGGCCGCCGTCAATATCGGGCTGGGCCAGCAAAGATGCAGCGTTGCCGGCATTCATGCTGCCACCGTAGAGTATTCGGACCCGGTCGGCACTCGCACTAGCCGCTTGCAATTGCTGGCGCAATACGTGGTGCACCGCTTGGGCTTGTTCAGGACTGGCGGTTTTACCGGTGCCAATCGCCCAGACCGGCTCGTAAGCCAGCACAATTTCGCTGATGCAGTGGCCGTTAACCTGCACCACCGCTGCCAACTGGCGCTTGATCACGGCCTCGGTATCACCGGCTTCACGCTCGGCCAAGCTTTCGCCAACGCACACAATGGGCGTGATGCCGGCAGCCAAGGCGCGCTGCGCTTTGGTGGCCACGACAGCATCGCTTTCATCGTGGTACTGGCGGCGCTCGGAATGACCCACCAGGCAATAGCGTACGCCGAAATCTTTGAGCATGGCCGCTGAACTTTCACCCGTGAAAGCACCGCTTTCCTGTGCCGACACGTCTTGCGCGCCCAGCGCCAGGGCACTGCCCTGCGTAAGCGCCTGCAATTGCGCCAAATAGGGAGCGGGCACGCAGACGGCCACATCGCAGCCCCAGGCCTGATCGCCGTCTGCCAGCAAAGCCTGCACCAGCGCCGCATTGGCGGCAAGCGCGCCATTCATCTTCCAATTACCGGCGACCAGCTTTTTCATACAAAGTCCCATTGCAAAACAATTTTTCCGATGTGCTGGCTCGCTTCCATCTCGGCATGCGCTTGAGCAGCCTGCGCCGCCGGATAGGCCGCATGCAGCACCGACTTGATCGCACCGCTTTCTAGCAAAGGCCAAATATGGCGCTGCAAGGACTGGGCGATAGCCGCTTTAAAAGCCACCGGACGGATACGCAAAGTCGAGCCGGTAATCGTCAAGCGCTTGCGCAACACGAGACCGGCATTGAACTCTGCCTTCACTCCACCCTGCACCGCAATAAAGACCAAGCGGCCATCTTCAGCTAAGCAGTTCACTTCCTTGCTCACATAAGCACCGGCCACCATATCAAGCACCACGTCCACGCCACGCTTGTTGGTGATGCGGGCTACTTCAGCCTCAAAGTCCTGGGTTTTGTAATTGATAGCGTGGTCCGCGCCCAAAGCCAGGCAGGCCTTGCATTTGTCGTCATTACCCACGGTGACGATCACCGTAGCGCCCATGGCTTTGGCCATTTGGATGGCGGTCACGCCAATGCCGCTAGAGCCGCCCTGGATCAGCAGGGTTTCACCAGCCTGCAAGCGGCCCCGGTCAAACACATTGCTCCAGACGGTAAAAAAGGTTTCGGGCAAGCCCGCTGCATCCGTATCGCTCCAGCCCTTGGGCACCGGCAGGCATTGGCCCACTGGCGCGACGCACCACTGCGCATAGCCACCACCCGCCACCAAAGCGCAGACGCGGTCGCCCACCTTCAGGCCCGCTTCGGCCATGGCTTGCGCATCGCCAGACTCAATCACGCCGGCCACTTCCAGCCCCGGAATATCCGAAGCGCCGGGGGGCGCCGGGTAGTGCCCCAGACGCTGCAACACATCCGGTCGGTTGATGCCACTGGCCGCAACCCGGATCAGCACCTCGCCGCTGGCCGGCGCGGGCATGGCCCGCTCAGCAAGACGCAGCACCTCTGGCGCACCGAAACTGGAAATCTCAATGACTTGCATAGGCTAAAGACCCTTGGCCGCTGGTAATTCAAAAGGCCAGACGCTTTGCAGCGCCTGGCGCCTCTTCGATCAAGATTGATCGTTGTGCATAGGACGATCGAGCAAGGCTTTCATCGACAACTTGACACGGCCTTTTTCGTCGGTCTCGAGCACTTTGACGCGCACGATCTGGCCTTCGGACAGATAGTCGGTGACTTTTTCCACACGCTCGTGGGCGATCTGGCTGATGTGCAGCAAGCCGTCTTTGCCTGGCAACAAATTGACCAATGCGCCGAAATCCAAAATCTTGGTGATCGCGCCTTCATAGACCTTGCCGATTTCCACTTCGGCGGTGATCTCTTCGATGCGGCGCTTGGCTTCCTCGGCCTTGGCCGGGTCGCTGGAGGCGATGGTGATGGTGCCGTCTTCCTCGATATTGATCTGGGTGCCGGTTTCTTCGGTCAGCGCGCGGATAACAGCGCCGCCTTTGCCGATCACGTCACGGATCTTGTCGGGGTTGATCTTCATGGTGAACAGGCGGGGCGCGAAGTTGGACACTTCGGCTTTGGCACCGGCCATGGCTTCTTGCATCTTGCCCAAAATGTGCATGCGCGCTTCTTTGGCCTGGGCCAATGCCACTTGCATGATTTCTTTGGTAATGCCTTGGATTTTGATGTCCATTTGCAAAGCAGTAATGCCGTGCGTGGTGCCGGCCACTTTGAAGTCCATATCGCCCAGGTGGTCTTCATCACCCAAGAT
>JAEMRG010000214.1 GCA_016463455.1 Rhodoferax sp. | reverse complement strand
AGATCTGCTCGAAGAAGGCTTGCGGACGCGGGTTCAAATCCCGCCAGCTCCACCAATACCTTAAAAGCCAACCCTAACCGGTTGGCTTTTTTTTGCCTACTACCGCGTGTTTGCGCGGGTTCCTGCGGGTTCTTGCGGACTACGGAGAGAGTCATTTATGCCATCCGCACTTGCCGCCGAAGGCGCAAGTCATCAGGAACTGCGCCATTTTTTGGTCAAAAATGGCGCAGTTTTGTAAACTGCGCCAAAATTGCGCCACTTCAAAGCTCAAATTGCGCCAACACCATCATGTCTTCTGCCACTGACTTACTGAGCAGCATTCAGGCATCCCAGAGCGGATTAACGCTTGCCGCGCTCCTGACTGGGCACCCTGATATGGCCAGGCGAACGGCGCAGCGTCTGATCGCAAAGCTAGTTCAGAGCGGCCAAGTCATGGCGCTCGGTGAAGGCAGAGCCAGGCGCTATTTTTCTGTCGATGTCCAATCTGGCACAGTCACATTAGCCGCCAAAGCCGATATTTTCCCCAGCTTTATCCCTCTTTCTGCGGACAGCCAGGACATCCTTCTGTACATCGACCAGCCGCCTGAAGCTCGCAAGCCCGTGGGCTACCAGCGTGATTTTTTGGATGCCTACCGCCCCAATGAGACCTGGTATTTGTCCGAGCCGCTGCGCCGTCAATTGCACAAGATGGGCAGAACGGCTGACGTTGATGCACCTGCGGGCACTTACAGCCGCGCTATTTTGAGCCGCTTGCTGATTGATTTGTCATGGGCATCAAGCCACCTAGAAGGCAACACCTACTCCCGGCTCGACACGCGTGAACTCATCGAGCACGGCAAGGCCGCGCGGGGCAAGGCGGCGATCGAAACGCAGATGATTCTGAACCACCGGACGGCGATTGAGTTGCTGGTCGAAAACATCGACAGTGCCGAGTTCAACCGCTACACCTTGATGAACCTGCACAGCGCCCTCGCGGAAAACCTGCTGCGCAACCCAGCCGATGAAGGGCGAATTCGTCGGCACACCGTCGATATCGGCAAAAGCATCTATCGCCCCCTGTCCGCACCACAGCAAATCGAAGACGCGCTGGATGCACTGCTAAGTAAGGCCAATCAGATTCGAGACCCGTTCGAGCAGTCCTTCTTCATGATGGTGCACTTGCCTTACCTGCAGCCATTTGCGGACATCAATAAAAGGACTTCCCGATTGGCTGCGAATTTGCCGCTGTTCCGCGCCAATTTATGTCCGCTGACCTTTCTGGACGTACCGGAACAGGCCTACAGCCGCGCCACCCTAGGCGTGTACGAAATGACCCGGGTCGAGCTGCTGCGCGACCTATACGTCTGGGCCTACGAACGCTCGACGCAGGAATATCAGGCCATCAAGCAAGACCTGGCGGAGCCCGACCCCCTTCGCTTGGCCTGGCGAGACCTCATCAAACAGACCATCCGTGAGGTCATCACGCAACCGGAACTTGACCCACTCTCCAGCATTCAGCGATCCGTCGCCGAGCGTATTCCTGAGCACGAGCAGCCAGACGTGCAGGCACTGCTAGTCGAAGAACTCCGACGCCTGCATGAGGGTGTCCTGGCGCGCTATGGTTTGCGACCGTCAGAGTACGCGGCGTGGAAGGCGCTACATGGCCGTTGAGTAAGGCGAGTTCAAATCCGTGAAAAAGCAATTGAACCGCCGTCGGTAAAACTGTAAAACTGGCTACGTTGAACCGGCATTTTTCTTTGGGAAATCATGATCCATCGCCAAAGACTACCCGCCCCGCGCCACCAGCTTTGTGCTGGAGTTGCAGGGTGCGGTGACCGGCGGATTGGCCTCCTTCAAAACTTACGTATTGCAATGTTAGACTCTCTCGGCTGAAAAAGTTGCTCCCCGCAAATCGGTGTCTTTGTTGAATTTCGCGTCCGAAAACGCCCGGCTGAGCAACACTCGGCATTGCGGTAGCCTGAGCGGCCCATTTTCTGGCGCTGTGTTTTTCCGTCTCAACCGCTCCACACCATCTTTCTGATCGCCTTGAACGACAATCAAAATCTGCCTGCAGTGCAAATCACCCCCGTCATCCTGTGCGGCGGCTCGGGCACGCGGCTGTGGCCGCTTAGCCGCAAAAGCTTTCCCAAGCAATTTGTGCCGCTCATCGAGGGCAAAAGTCTGCTGCAACTGACCCTGGAGCGGGTGGCACTCCTTGGCAAAGATGCGATGTGCGTCGCCTCCGAAGAACACCGGTTTTTGGTGGCCCAGGCTATGCACGCCGCGGGCTTACAGGGCACTGTCTTGCTGGAGCCTGTGGCGCGCAACACGGCTGCTGCCATGGCGATAGCGGCGCTTGCCGCAGCGCCGGATGCTTTGCTTCTGTTTTGCCCTTCGGACCACCATATTCCGGTTGCCAAGGCTTTTGCCCAAGTAGTAGAAAAAGCCCTCCCGGCCGCACAGGCAGGCGCCATCGTCACCTTTGGCATCAGCCCGAGTTTCCCCAGTACCGCTTACGGCTACATCCGCCAAGGTGCAGCCCGGCCCGACGGCAGCTATGCGGTCGAAGGCTTCACCGAAAAGCCCGCCCTGGACAAGGCGCAGGCATTGCTGCTGACCGGCAGCGCGTTGTGGAACGGCGGCATATTTCTGTGCGGCGCGGCGACCTTGCTGGCCGCCTTGGAGCAACATGCTCCGGACATATTGCAGGCCTGCCGCCAAGCCATGGCCGCTTCCACAAGCGATGGCCAATTTGTGCGCCCCCAAGCCCAAGCCTTTTCCGCATGCCGCTCCGAAAGCATTGACTACGCGGTGATGGAGCACCATGCCAACGTGGCGGTGTTGCCCTTCACCAGCGCCTGGAGCGATGTTGGCAGCTGGAACGCGGTGGCCGAGCTCAGCGCGCCGGACGCACAGGGCAATCGCATCCACGGCCAGGGCCTGGCCATGGGCGCGCACAACACCTTTGTCCATGCGCCCCACCGCCCAGTGGTCGCCTTGGGCACGCATGATTTATTGATCGTGGACACGCCAGACGCCGTGCTGGTGGCGCACAGCAGCCAAGTGGAACAAGTCAAACAAGTGGTGGCGCGCTTAGATGCGGACAAAGTGGCCCAGTCGGCCCAGCACCGCAAAGTGGCCCGCCCCTGGGGCACGTATGACAGCGTGGATGTGGGCGAACGCCACCAGGTCAAGCGCATCAGCGTGCGTCCGGGTGCCAAGCTGAGTTTGCAAATGCACCACCACCGCGCCGAGCATTGGATTGTGGTCAAGGGCACGGCCTTGGTGACGCGTGGTGACGAGCAAGTGTTGTTGACCGAAAACCAAAGTACCTATATTCCCTTGGGCGTCACCCACCGCCTAGAAAACCCCGGTAAAACGGACTTGGAAATTATCGAAGTCCAATCGGGCAGTTATTTGGGCGAAGACGACATCGTGCGGTTTGAGGATACTTATGGGCGTGACACAAAGCAGACCTAAGATTTATGTTGCTGGACACCGGGGTATGGTGGGCAGCGCTATCGTGCGGGCTTTGCAAAGCCAAGGCCATAGCGACCTGCTGACCCGTACCCACGCTGAGTTGGATTTGACCAATCAAGCGACGGTAGACACGTTTTTCGCGCAAGAAAAGCCAGACCAGGTTTATATGGCTGCCGCCAAAGTGGGTGGCATACACGCGAACAGCACCTACCCGGCCGATTTCATCTATCAAAACTTGATGGTGCAGGCCAATGTCATTGAAGCAGCCTTTCGCCATGGTGTGAAAAAACTGCTTTTTCTAGGGTCCAGTTGCATTTATCCACGCTTGGCCGAACA
>JAEMRG010000023.1 GCA_016463455.1 Rhodoferax sp. | reverse complement strand
ACTTGGCAATCGCCTTCAAACGCCCACGCTTATCGGCTGTAAGTTTTTAATGAACTTTTGCAAACTTGTTTGTTTGCTTTTCGACTCGCTGCGATCAGCGAAGCCCTCTACTATAGCACAGTCTTTTTGACTGCACCGACCAAATGAAACTTTTTTGTTTTGGCGCTTTCTGCTTCTCGCCGCCTTTGGACTCTTCGGATTCTCCACCGAAGCCCTCGATTATGACACACATATTTTAGGGAGTGGGATGCTTATGAAGGATTTTTTACAAGGCGTGCGCGAGATGCTTACTGCTTAGGGCAGCACATCTGCAAAAGGGGTTTGGCGATCGGGTCGCACCCTTTTTTTCTATTTTGCAATGCGCGTACAGGGCGTCGCATCCTGCGGCGCACAGGCCTGAGTTCTTGATGGAGTTACCACCACCAGCCCAGAACCGCTTTCATGGAGTGCCGCACCGTTAGGCGCCGGGGTATGAAGCCTTTGTTGGTAGCTTTAGCCATGGCATACAAACAAATCCCAGCTGCGATGGCCTCTTGTGGCGCACCCGTTCTTTCCTCGATCTGTGCCTCGTTTTCATTGCGCTGCCCTAGCGCGCCTGCCCTATGGGCCTGTCTCGCGACGGACATCTTTGGAGCCCTTGGTCGGATCCAATCGACTCATGGGAAATCTTTATCTGGTGCGACATGGGCAAGCCTCCTTCGGGAAGGCCGATTACGACAACTTGAGCGACCTGGGCAGGCAGCAAAGCTTACGTCTGGGTCAGTATTTCGAGCATCGGCGCTTAGCTTTTGACATGGTCATTATGGGCCGCCTGCGGCGCCACGCCCAGACCTGGGAGGCTATTGCGCAGGGTGCTGGCTTTGACCTCAAGCCCCTGGTGTGGGCAGGGCTTGACGAATATGACAGCGAGGCAGTGGTCAAGGCCATCCATCCTGCTCGTTTGGAAAAGCCCGATACGCCTGAACTTTACAAGCAGCACTTCCGACTGCTGCGTGACGGGCTCAGGGCATGGATGTACGGCACAACGCGGCCGCTCGGAATGCCGGACTATCCGTCCTTTGTACAAGGCGTCGTTGGCGCACTAGACCATGTGCGTACCAGCAATTGTTCAAACGTGCTAATCGTCAGCAGCGGTGGGCCGATTTCCACTGCCGTCGGGCAGCTATTGGGTACTTCTGCGGAAACGACTATTGAACTCAATTTTCGAATCCGAAATACCTCGATCACCGAGTTTTCTTTCAACCCAAAGCGCCATGTGCTATTGAGCTACAACCATTTGCCGCACCTGGAAGAGCCAGCCTACACCGACTGGCACACTTACGCTTGAAGCAAGGTCGCGCCGCGCAGCGTGTTAACCCCTGGCTCAACCAGGAAAGCGCTTCTCTCTTGGGGGTAGGCTAAGCGCCACTGGCTTGACCTTGTGGCGAGCGTGTACGAGAGAAATCGCCTCAGTGGGCCGCGTTATTCAAGGTGCTTAAGTCAACACGCTCGATCTCCGACAGCAGCGCGGCCAGCGAGCGACCGGCTGCATCTAAGACTTTATGGCCTTTGTCAACCGTGGCCGCGGCTGCGTTACCGGCAGCGCCAGCGGAGTTGTAGTCCTGCATTTGCCAAGCGAACTTAGCCGTCTTGCCGTTTCCAAGAATATCAAAGCTGCTTGCGCGAATTTGGGCACTGGAGGGGAAATGCGAGGCCGCCGCCATGTTGACATGCTGCGGATGTATGGCCAGCATCATGGACGTCTCAAGGTCGCCAGCGTGCACACCAAAGCGCTGCTCTTGGACACTAAACAGGCTGCTTAAGTCCTCGCCATGCGGGTCAGCAAGCGGAAGGGCGTACCAATTGACACTAAAGACCATCATGTCAAGGCGGGCGCGAAGGTCACGCGCAACCGGGTCCATTAGATTGGCCTGACCGCCGTGGGCGTTAAAGATCAGCATTTTGCGTACGCCGCTGGCTGCAACGCTTTCAGCCAACTCGGTCCAGACGCGCAATACCGTCTCTGCTTTGAGGGTGAGGGTACCGGCAAAACGCGCATGCTCGGGGCTGAAACCCACGGCCTGGGTCGGTAAAAACAAGGCCTTAGAGTTGGCAGGCAGATGTGCAACAGCCGCTTGAATCACGCCGTCAACAATGGCGCTATCCACTTTCAGCGGCAGGTGCGGCCCATGCTGTTCAGTGGCTGCCACCGGCAGAACTGCCACTACCTCACGGATAGCGCCACTCGCTTGCAACGCCCGAAAGTGCGTAGTCGCACAATCGGCCCAAAACGGCGATGGATGGACCTTGCTAAGTGGCATGTGAAGATCTTTCTTGGCTAGGGGATGCGGGCTGTGGGTCTAAGCCGGCCAGATGCCGGCGCTGTCTGCCGCTATGGCGCGCGGAGCTTTCACCGACCGCAGATTGTGCCGTTTTAGCGCGGGTTAATTCGGATTGGAGGACTAGCGGTTTAGCGCGGGCACCGCTGCCTCGGTAGTCGGCCAATAAGGCTGCGTGCACGATCGGTGCAGGCAAAGCGCGCACCTCCGTAAGGTAGGCATACAGGGCATCAACCAAGGCCTCAGGGCTGATGCCGCTGGTACGTGTCGTCGTGGTCCACAGCCAACGTGAAAAGTCAGCGAATGCCGCAAACGCCGACGGACCCTTCAGAATCAGCGGCAAGCTGGCGGGAAATCGTCCGGAATTGGCGATCAAATCCCAATACCGTGCCAAGCGCGTAAAAGCTACTACTTGCTCGGGCGACAGCGCATCCGTTTGAATGACCGCGTAGGGCGGACTATCCTGAAAAACCATCGCCGGGCCTGCGCTCAGGGCGAGCGGGGTTCCACGCAAGCGTTTGAGAAGGCCGAGTTGAATTTCATGTGGACCCCAGGCCCAAAGCGTGTCAAAGCCCTCAGCAAAACTCTCCCAACTCTCGCCAGGCAGGCCGAATATCAAGTCGGTGTGCAAATGCGCCTGGCTTTGCGTGACGAGCCAGTCAATATTGGCGCGCGTTTTGTCCGTATCCTGGCGTCTTGCAATGGCTTTTTGGACTTGCGGATTAAGGCTCTGGATGCCAATTTCAAACTGCAAACTCCCTGGCGGGAAACGCGCGATACAGGATTTAAGACTATCGGGCAGGTGATCCGGTATCAGCTCGAAATGAACAAACAAAGCGTCCTGTGGGTCACGCGCAATGCGATCTAAAAAAAACTCCAGTATGCGCACCGATGCATCCACCTTCAAATTGAAAGTGCGGTCCACAAACTTGAAGGTGCGTGCACCGCGCGCAAAGAGCGACTGCAAATGGGCAAGAAAGGGTTCAAGCTCGAAAGCCCAGGCGGTTTTGTCTAGGGCACTCAGGCAAAACGCGCACTTGAAGGGGCAACCCCGGGACGCCTCTACATAGAGCACCCGATGCGCCAGGTCATCGGCGGTGTAATAGTCGTAGGGGAAGTCCAATTCAGCCAAAGGCGCTTGCACGCCCGCAATGACTTTCATCAAGGGCTTGGGTCCGTGGATGAGTGCGTGGCAAAGACGGGGAAAGCTGACGTCCCCCCAGCCAGTAATTAGGTAATCGGCCTGCGCCACGATGGCTTGATGTTCCCATTCATGGCTGACTTCGGGGCCGCCTAGGACCAGCCGGATGTCGGGTCGCTGGTCCTTGAGCAGACGCATCACCGCCAGGGTTTGCTCCACGTTCCAGATATACACACCAAAGCCAATGATGTGCACCCTTTGGGCATCCCAGGGTCCGCATTGGACGACTAAATCATCCACGATCTTTTTTACAGCGCTGTGGATGGTGAACTCGTGCAAGCTGGTGCAAAGCGTCAAATCCGGCCCACCGTAGCGCTCCATATTGGCCCGCAGATAACGCAGGCCCAGTGAGGCGTGCATATATTTGGCGTTCAGGGTCACAAGAAGAATGCGGTGTGGCATGGCCTTATTATGGAAGCATGGCTGGCGCGCAAGCGGAAACCTTCTTTCGCTGGGACAATAGTGCATTCGGCGGCCCAAGCGGCCACCCGCCTTTGGTCCGTTTTGGTGCGCCTTGGCTTGCATTTCCTTATTTGTCTATGCAATTGATGCTTATTTATCGTTTCTTCTTTTGGGATCTTTTCCAAGCTGCAAGAGCCCATGCATGCCAGGCTCTCATGCTGCTTTTGCTGCTGGGCAGCGCAAACCTCGCCACTGGCAAGGCTTTGGGGCAAGCCGGTGCCGTGGTGCAATATCCTGAATTGAGGGCCGAGTTGGTGGCCTATGCACCCCAAGGCATTGGCGCAGGCAAACCATTCAGCCTGGGCTTGCTGCTGGACCACCAGCCCGAATGGCACACCTACTGGGTCAATCCCGGCGATTCCGGTTTGCCTACCGAACTGCAATGGACCTTGCCAATGGGTGCACAAGCAGGCGCTATTGACTGGCCGGTCCCCAAAAAAATTAAGATTGGCGCGCTGGCCAATCTAGGCTACGAAGGGCAGGTCCTACTTCCCGTCCAGGTGCAATTACCCAAAGGGTTTAAAGCCGAAGCGGACAGTTTCACGGTGCGCCTGCATGCGTCTTGGCTGGTATGCCGTCAAGAATGTATACCGCAAGAAGGTGATTTCGCTTTGGCAATTCCGGTTCAAGGCTCGTCCAACTTGCACGGTGCTTTATTTGAAGCAGCGTTCCAAAAGCGGTCTGCAAGTTTTGGGGGCCAAATTCACAGCGAGTTTGTCCCTGAGGGGCTGCTATTGCGGCTCCAAGGCTTACCCCGGGACTGGCAAGGCAAGGCGATTGCGGCTTTTCCTGAAGTTTCCTCGGTTTTCGCAAGCCCTTTGCTGCCGGACCCGCAAGACAAGGTAACCGTATCAGCCGCAGTGGGCGAGAAATCTATTGCAGTTGCCACGCAGCTATGGGCGGGCGATACCTGGACCGCGCTATTGCCGTTTTCACCCCAGCGTGTAGGCGGGCCCGACAGACTGGCTTTTGTTTTTTCCTATGGAGCTAACTCAGTACGCGCCACCTTGGATGCGCCGGGCAAATGGCCTGACGTCGCCGTCAAAACACCCGATGGTCTGCCCACTAAGCAGACACTTCTACCAGGCGAAAACTGGGCGTCGGATATGGCGCCGGGCGCTAGCAAACTCGCCTTTTGGGGCGCTGTTTTGGCAGCTTTCGTAGGTGGTTTGCTACTCAATTTAATGCCCTGCGTTTTTCCTGTGCTGGCGCTCAAGGCACTTGGCTTGGCCAGCTTACAGGGTACTGTGCAGCAGCGCAGGGCCCAGGCCTTGGCCTATACCGGCGGAGTGCTGCTGTCGATGGCGATTTTGGGCGCCCTGCTATTGGGCCTGCGCGCGGGTGGCCAGGCGCTGGGCTGGGGGTTTCACTTGCAATCCCCTGTTTTTATCGCGGTACTGGCGACCTTGTTCACGCTGATTTGCCTGAATTTAATGGACTTGCTCGATGTGTCCAGACTGGTTCCCAGCCGCCTGGCGGGGATACAACTGCACAACCCGACGACCGATGCCGCGCTCTCGGGCGTTCTGGCGGTTGCGGTCGCTTCGCCCTGCACCGCACCTTTCATGGGCGCGTCTTTGGGCCTGGCAATGACATTGCCCGGCTGGCAAGCCATGCTTATTTTTGTGGCGCTTGGCTTAGGGCTGGCGCTTCCCTACGCGCTGGTCAGTAACAGCGAGGCCTTGGCGCGCCAACTGCCCAAACCCGGTCCCTGGATGGAGCATTTACGCCGGTTTATGGTCTTCCCGATGGCGGCGACAGTCGTTTGGCTGGTATGGGTCTTGGCGCGTATGGCAGGCTTGGATATTGCCGCCATGCTGGTGGCACTACTTTTGTGCCTATCTATGTGTTTCTGGGCTTTGCGTTTGCCTGGCCGTGCTGCACTGGGCTTTGGCGCAGTGGCGCTCATTGCTTTCGTGTTGACCGGGAGCATTGCCTTGCGCATCGCCTCGCAAGCGAACACAACTGCTGTGTCTGGGCAAGGCAGTGCCGCGTCGAACGTGTGGGGCAATTGGTCAGTACAGGCGGAGCAGGATGCATTAGCCTCCGGCCATCCTGTATTTGTTGACTTCACCGCCGCCTGGTGCATCACCTGCCAGTACAACGAGCAACAGGTCTTGTCCAAACCGAAGGTACAGCAAGCATTTGCTGAAAAAAAGGTGGTGTTACTGCGGGCCGATTGGACCCGGCGGGATGCCGCCATCAGCCAGGCCTTACAGCAACTAGGCCGCAGCGGGGTGCCGGTTTATGTTTTGCAGCGTCCGGGAAAAGTACCGGTGCTGATGTCTGAATTGCTGAGCACGGACGAATTATTGGCCGCGCTAGCTGACATTTAGGCGGCTGACGCGATGAACGCTGTGGAGGCAATGTGCGTAAGAACCCGCTCGCGCAGAGAGTGATGGCGTTTGGCTTGGCCCTGGCGGCGATTAGGCTGTCAAAATGGGTCAAAATCATTCATTTAGACCTTCTCCCGCCATGAACACCTCCGCTTTGCTGCTTACCGACCCCACGCTGGACGCCACCTTATCGTCTGTAGAAAACCCGCATTTTTTGCGCGCCTGCCTGCGGATGAGCACGCCCTATACCCCGCTGTGGCTGATGCGCCAAGCCGGGCGCTACTTGCCTGAATACCGGGCCACCCGAGAAAAAGCCGGGAGTTTTATGGGCTTGGCTACCAATCCGGACTACGCTACCGAAGTAACGCTCCAACCCCTTGACCGCTTTGCGCTGGATGCCGCCATCCTGTTTAGTGACATCCTCACCATTCCGGATGCTATGGGCCTGGGTTTGACTTTTACCCAAGGTGAAGGGCCCCGGTTTGCCTCCCGTGTCTCGGATGAGGCGGCCGTTGACCGGCTGCGCGTGCCCGATATGGACAAGCTGCGCTATGTGTTTGACGCCGTAAGCAGCATTCGAAAAGCCTTAACACTGCCCAATGGCCTTTCCCGAGTACCACTGATCGGGTTTTCCGGCAGTCCTTGGACGCTGGCCTGCTACATGGTCGAAGGTGCGGGCTCGGATGATTACCGGCTGGTAAAAACCATGATGTACGCCAGACCCGATTTAATGCACCGCATCTTGGCCATCAACGCGGACGCGGTAGCCGCCTACCTCAATGCCCAAATTCAGGCGGGCGCCCAGGCAGTGATGGTTTTCGATAGCTGGGGCGGCGTGCTGGCCGATGGCGCGTTTCAAAAATTCAGCTTGACCTACACCGCACGGGTGCTGAGCCAGTTACAGCGCCTAGGCCCGCAAGGGCAGATTATTCCGCGCATCGTGTTTACCAAAGGCGGCGGGCCCTGGCTCAAAGCCATGGGCGAACTCGATTGCGAAGTACTGGGTTTGGATTGGACTACCAATCTGGGCACGGCGCGCGCACTCGTTGGTGGCGCTGCGGGCGGACCCGGCAAGGCGCTGCAAGGCAATATCGACCCCATCGTGTTGTTTGCCCCCCCCGAAAAAATTGCCGATGAGGTCAAGCGTGTGCTAGACAGTTTTGGCACGGCACACCAGGGACCCGGCGTGGCACCCAGCCTCATTTTCAACCTGGGCCATGGGATCAACCAATTCACGCCGCCTGAGCATGTGGCCGCATTGGTGGAAACAGTACACGCACATTCGCGCACCTTACGCGCCTAATTTCGACGCCGCCTTCGTGTTTAGCCAGTGTTGCGCTTAACGCGCACGACGTCCACGCCAAGTTGCTTTAACTTGCGGTAAAGATGGGTGCGCTCCAGCCCAGTTTTATCGGCAACCCGGGTCATAGACCCCAACTCTTTAGCCAGGTGAAACTCGAAGTAGGACCGCTCAAAATCATCTTTGGCTTCGCGCAAAGGGCGATCCAGGTCAAAGGCCTGACTGGCCACCGGGATCTGGTTTTCGTCGGCAGCAGCGGACACCGCCTCGCCAAGTGGCGACATCTGCGTGGCGCGCAGCAGACGGGGATCGCGCTGTTGTGCCAAGCTCTTGGTCAGACCTTGCTCTACTGAATTGAGCAGTTTTTGCAAGGTCACTGGCTTTTCTAGAAAAGCCATTGCGCCAATTTTGGTGGCCTCTACAGCGGTTTCAATCGTCGCATGCCCGCTCATCATGATGACCGGCATGGTAAGCAAGCCGGTGCTGGCCCACTCCTTGAGCAAGGTCACGCCATCGGTGTCAGGCATCCAGATGTCCAACAAAACCAGGTCCGGCCGCTCCCGCAAGCGCGCCGCACGCGCCTGCGCTGCGTTTTCGGCCAGCTCCACCGCATGCCCCTCGTCATTGAGAATCTCTGAGAGCAGATCCCGGATACCGTGTTCATCATCGACGACCAAAATGTTTGCCATAGTTATGCTGGGCCCGAAATAGTATTTTCCAAATTTTTAACGTTTGCCACGCAGCCTAATGATAACGAGACTTGGGCGCCAAGTACGGACGCACCACTCATCCGGTTACTAATTTCAATGCGGCCGCCATGGTCGTCGGCGATTTTTTTGACCACGGCCAGGCCCAGTCCGGTGCCACTGCGCTTGGTGGTGACATAGGGTTCGAAGGCGCGTTTCAAAATGTGCTCGGGAAATCCGCCGCCCTGGTCCAGGATAATCAGCCGCACGCGCCCGGAGTTGACGGTAAATTGGGTGCGCACCACCAGTTCCGTCGCATCGGCTGCGAGACCGTGCGGGCTGTGCACCGCTTCTTCCAACTTCAGGGTCGTCGCATCCAAGCCGTTTTGTAAAAGATTGTGCAATACCTGGCGCAATTGCTGCGGATCGCCCAAGACCGCCGGGATGCCCGCCTCAAGCTCCAGCCGGATAGGGATGGGCGACGACTCGTACAAATGCAACACCCCGTCGACCAATTCATTGAGATCGACCGCCTCTAATTGCGCCGCTGGCAGGCGCGCGTAGTCTCTGAAATCGTTGACCAAGCGTTTCATCGCATCGACCTGCTCAACAATGGTCTTCACCGACTTGGCCAGCACCTGCTGCTCTGCCGCCTCGAGCTTGCCGGTCAACCTGCGCTCCAGGCGTTCGGCCGAGAGTTGAATCGGCGTCAGCGGATTTTTAATCTCGTGCGCTAGCCGGCGCGCCACTTCACCCCAAGCGCGCGCGCGCTGGGCCGACACGATTTCAGAAATGTCGTCAAAAACAACCAAACGGCTGGCATCGGGCAAGATGGCGCCCCGGGCTACCAGCATGCGCGATCGATCGGCCATAGAGCCAGCGGGCACCGAGGCCACTCCTAACTCAAACGATTGCTGCCAATGGTCGTTACCACCCTCGCTACTGCCTTGCAAAAAATCATCAAACTGCTGTGCGATGCCTTGGCCGAATGCTTCCAGGCCTGGCAAATCTGCAATGCGCGAACCTAGAAGTTGCGCTACGTCTTGCTGCAAGATGCGCGCGGCGCCGGGGTTCACCGAACGCACGGCTCCCGCCGCATTGAGCACCAGGACGCCTGAGGTCAAGTTATCCAAAATAGTTTGCAAGCGTGCGCGCGCCGCATCGAGCTGGACGATGCTGGTTTGCACCGTCTGCCTGGCGTCGGCCAATTGCTGCGTCATGGACGCAAAAGCCCGCGTCAAGCCGCCCAGTTCATCGTTGCTTTGCAAGACAAATTTCGGCCTTAAATCGCCCGCGGCCACCTGGCTGACACCTTCTGTGAGCACCAGCAAAGGCCGGGCAATTTGATTGCCCAGGACCATAGCCAACAAAATGGCACCAAATACAGCCAGAAACAGACTCAAGGTTAAGGTACCGATATACATGCGCTTGAGCCCGGAGCGCCCCAGCGCGCGTTCTTGGTATTCCCGGTTGGCGCTGTCCACCGCCAGCGCATTGGCGACAAAATTAGCGGGCAAAATTCTTTGCACTAACAAAAAGCGCTGCTCACTTGCAAGACCCAGGCTGGCATTAGGGATAGGCACCAAGGCTTTGATGCTGGGCCGGGCCGCTTTGCCCATGGCTGCATCCTCCAAACCATCGACCCATGCGTACGAACGTTCAGTCTTGGCTGCGCGCAACTGGGTGCTGTTGGGCTTGTCCGGGCTGAGCTGTATGCCGATAGAGCCGGCGCTGGCAAGCAATTTGCCGCTGGCGCTCCAGACCGCGGCGTCGCTAGCACCGATTTGCTCCATCAAGCGCAGCAAGACACTCTCCTGAACCATTTGTTGATTCTCAGATAACTGATCCGCTGCTACACGCGCCTTGGATGCAAAATCGTTGCTCAAAGTATCGAGTGTGACGCGGCCCAGGCTCAAGCCCGCATCTAAAGCACCTTCCACCTTGACGTCAAACCAAGTCTCGATAGACCGGGACACAAAGTTGAGGGACACCACATAAATCAGCAAACCGGGGGCGACTCCGACCAGGGCAAAAATCGTGGCGATTTTCAGCAGCAAGCGGCTGCCAAAGCGCCCCTGACGCACCCGCTGGTAAAGCCGCCATGCGGCCCAGGCAATCAGAACCGCCAGCACCCCAGCCACCACCAGATTGATGGTGAACAGTTGCGCATAATTTTGCTCATACATCTCGCCGCTATTGGTCGCATTGGCCAGCAGGTAGAGCAGGAGCAAGCCAATCAACACCATGGCGAGGGCGACCAGGGCGGTCACGCGCCGCATCAGTGCCGATGGTTGACGCAGCGCCACGCCGGCCGTCGGCGCCAGGGCGGCGTCAGCGCTGCTCATCGGGTTCCCTCACCACGCAAGGCAGTACGCGCTAGGCCCTGAATATCCCACTCGGACTGCCCGATAGCGCCGATTTGAAAGGGACGCGGTAATTGCGATAAATCCAAACGGAATCGAAATTGGAGTTTTATTTTGGCGGTCAGGTCGGTCTCTGACAGGTCGGCCACTTTCCACTGCGAGACTTGCCGCACCGAGCTAAGCGCCTCGGCCAAGGTGTCGAAACTTTGATTTATTGACAAGCCCTGCGTGTTGTCGCCCCCCGCACCGGCTGACGGGTTCACCCGCCAGCGACGCGTCAAGGGTTGGTAAGCCAGGCGCAATTGGCGCTGCGCGCTGGCAATACGCTTGTCATACCAGTACCAGCGATCCTGGTACAGCTCAGCTTCAAGCAGAAAAAACATGGGCACGCCCTTGAGCAAGGCTTCCTCGACCACAGCGGGTAGCTCGAAGTTCACATTAGCAGATACAAAAACCTCATTGACTGAGCGCTCAGCACGCAAGAGCGTTACTTCGGCCTGCGTCTGCGCGCGGGCTATTGCGCTGGCCATCACCAAGCAGACCAGCAATAAAAAGCGCGGCCAAGCCTTAAGCAAGGCGCTTTTCCAGTACGGCGTAGAAAAAACCATCGTGGTCATGCCTCGGATTGTCGTACAGACCTTGCGGCGCACCGCCCGGCAATAAATGCCCGGGCGCAGGCAATGACAGCGCATCGCCTTGCGTGCCTAAAAATTCCTGTATCTGCGCTTGACCTTCGGCCTTAAAAATCGAACAGGTGCAGTACACCATGCGGCCGCCGGGTCGCAGCAAAGGCCACAGCGCGCGCAGCATCTGCGCCTGCAAGGCTGCCAGCTGGGCGATGTCCTCCTCCCGGCGCAGCCATCGCACATCCGGATGGCGGCGCACGATGCCCGAGGCGGTGCAGGGCGCATCCAGCAAGATGCCGTCAAACAGCACGCCATCCCACCAGGCTTGCGGGTTTGCCGCATCGCCTTGGCGCACCTGGGCATGCAGGCCCAAGCGCTGCAAATTGGCATGGATTTTCTCTAGGCGCTGGGCATCTTTGTCGATAGCTAAGACCTGGGCCTCGGCCAGTTCCAGCAAATGGGCGGTCTTGCCGCCAGGCGCGGCGCAGGCGTCCAAAATGCGCGGCCGGGCACCCAGGCCTTGCAATAACAAAGGTGCGGCCCATTGCGCAGCCGCATCCTGCACCGCTACCAGGCCTTGCGCAAAGCCCGGCAGGCGCGCCACCGGCACGGCTTTGTCCAGCACGATGGCCGCGCCCTGGCCGGCCACAGCGCCGATGCCGGTATCGTGCAGGCGCTGCAAATAATCGGCTACCGTGCAACGACGCAGGTTCACGCGCAAGGTCATAGGGGCTTGGGTATTGGAGGCCTGGAGCAAACTTTGCCATTGCTCGGGGTACTCGCGCTGCAGCCTTTGCACCCACCACAGTGGATGGTTCCATAAGGCCTGCGGATCGGCGTCGGTGTCGGCAATCAGCTGCGCGCGTTCGCGCAAAAAACGGCGCAAACAGGCGTTGACAAAATTGGCATGCGCGCGACTCGACGCCACACGTTTGAGCGCCTCCACCGCCTGATTGACCAGGGTGAACTCGTCATAAATCGCTTGTTGCGGCTCCCAGATCAATGCCAGGGCCAGGCACAGCATGGCGTCGGCTCCGGGGGGCGGGGGGCGTTGCACCAGGCAGTCACGCAAAGCGATAGCGCGGCCCATTTGTCGCCAGGCATGAAATGCCAAGGCCTGCACACCGGCGCGCAAAGGCGCGGGCACCGTGTCCATCGCTGCCGTGCCGGACTGCCCTTGGCGCACCAGGTGTAGCAGTTTGGCAGTGGCCTGGAGTTGCTGCCAAAGCGGCGGAGCGGGTGCGGTTTGCATAGCGCCGCTACAAAGGCGTAGCCGAGACAAATCCCATGCGCCCGGCCACCCAGGAGGCTGGCGCTTGGCCCAATGCGGCGTTGTAATCTTGCATGGCCTGGTTGGCCGTGGTCTTGGCAAACAAGGCGTGGTTGTGCGCCTCATCCCAATCACGGCGCAATTCCTGCAAAGCCTGGGCCTCAATGATGTCCTGGTGCACGCCACAAAACGATTCCCATGCGCCCGACATTTCAAGCCATTGGGCACTGAGTGCAAGGGCCTCGTCCTCGCGCCCGGTCATCAGCTTAGCGCTTTTCATGGTTTTTAGGCTGAGCGACAGTTGCAAGGCCGCCACCGTCAACACCTCATGGGCTTTGGTGGCGGGATCTGGCCGATCTAAAGCCTGTTTAGCCACCAACAACAGGGATTGCAAACCACGGTCCAAGTTGTCAACCGCCAGCCAGCAGGCACTGCGCAGACGCTTGAGGCGCGCATGTACACCCACCAGCCAACAGGCCAGCAGCGCAACCAGAGGCCACAGCAGAACCGACTCACCCATGCGTTCAAGCCTTCAGAAAAATGCCCCAGGCCTTTTGGTACAAAGGCGTGGGGCACGTACACCCTGCGCGGGCAGGCTTACTCGGCAGCGCTACCCTCAGCCGATTCGGCCTCGGTCTCGCCAGTCGCGTCAGCCAACTCCGCAGCATCGGCTTCGGCAATCGCACGGCGCTCGGAGTCGTCCATTTGCTCACGCACCAGACGCGCTTCGTGGTAGGCCAAACCGGTACCGGCCGGGATCAAGCGACCCACGATGACGTTTTCTTTCAAGCCGCGCAATTCGTCGCGCTTGCCCATGATGGCCGCTTCGGTCAGCACGCGCGTAGTTTCCTGGAAGGACGCAGCGCTGATAAAGCTGTCGGTGGACAAAGAAGCTTTGGTAATACCCAGCAGCAGGTTGCTAAAGGTCGCTGGTATTTTGCCTTCGGCACGCAAAGCGTCGTTGGTGTTGAGCATTTCCGAACGCTCCACCTGCTCGCCACCGATGTAGTTAGAGTCTCCCGTCGCCTCGACCACCACACGACGCAACATCTGGCGCACGATCACTTCAATGTGCTTGTCGTTGATCTTCACGCCTTGCAGACGGTACACATCCTGCACCTCATCCACGATGTAGCGGGCCAGCTCCTCCGAGCCCAGCAGACGCAAAATGTCTTGCGGGTCGGCCGGGCCGTCCACCACGGACTCGCCCTTGTTTACGACCTGGCCTTCGTGCACCAAAATGTTTTTCTCTTTGGGCACCAGCTCTTCCCAGACTTTGCCTTCCGGGTCGGTAATTTGCAAGCGCACTTTGCCTTTGGTTTCCTTGCCGAAGGAGACGGTGCCGGTGGCTTCTGCCAGCACGCCTTTGTCTTTAGGCGAACGGGCTTCAAACAACTCGGCCACACGCGGCAGACCGCCGGTAATGTCACGGGTTTTCTGGCCTTCGATGGGGATACGCGCCAGCACTTCGCCGGGGCCCACGTCCTGGCCGTCACGCACCTGCACCAGCGCGCCGATCGGGAAGCCGATGGTCACGGCATGGTCGGTTCCGGGGATCTTCACCTCGGTACCCGACGCGTCGATCAGCTTGACCTGCGGACGCACGATCTTGGCAGCGCCACGGCGCTTGGGATCGATCACCACCAGGGTAGACAGGCCGGTCACATCGTCCACCTGCTTGGCCACAGTCAAGCCTTCTTCGACGTTCTCGAAGCGGGCGCGGCCGGCAAACTCGGTGATGATGGGTCGGGTCAGCGGATCCCAGTTGGCGAGTATGACGCCGGCTTTGACCACTTGGTCGGGCTTGACGCTGAGCACCGCGCCATACGGCACTTTGTGGCGCTCGCGTTCGCGGCCGTGTTCGTCGTGGATGATGATTTCGCCGGAGCGGGCAATCACCACCAACTCGCTCTTGGAGTTGGTCACGTAGCGCATGGTGGCGTTGAAGCCGATGCGGCCGTTGGACTTGGCTTCCACGCTGGAGGCAATGGCCGCACGGGAGGCAGCGCCACCGATGTGGAAGGTGCGCATGGTCAGCTGCGTACCGGGTTCGCCAATCGACTGGGCGGCGATCACGCCGACCGCCTCGCCGCCGTTGATCATGCCGCCGCGGCCCAAGTCGCGGCCATAGCAATGCGCGCAGATACCGAAACGGGTCTCGCAGGTCAGCGCCGTGCGGACCTTGACTTCGTCCACGCCGGCGATCTCAAACTCCTCGATCAGGTCTTCGTCCAGCAAAGTCCCGGGCTGTGCCAGAACGGCGCGGCTTTCGGGGTGCAGGACTTCTTCAGCGGTACAGCGACCCAGCACGCGGTCGCGCAGGGATTCGATGACCTCGCCGCCTTCGACGATGGCGCGCATGATGTAGCCGGCTTGCGTGCCGC
>JAEMRG010000022.1 GCA_016463455.1 Rhodoferax sp. | reverse complement strand
AGCCCTATGGGGCAAGCGCATATTAACGTTAATGGACCTTTAGCAGGTCGCATTCTATCGGGTCAAATTTTTCAAGATGGGGGCGAGGTTTCTTTGGTAGGTAATTGGATGAGAGTTGCAGAACCAGAGATTGCTTTCTGTTTGAATTCAACTTTAGTTTCACGTGACCTTGAGTACTCAGAGGACGAAGTCATGCAAGCTGTCGGAAGTTTGCATCCCTCAATAGAGCTGCCTAATTCACGGTTCAAAATTTTCACTACCGCTGGAGAGGCCCAATTACTAGCTGATAACGCATGCGCACATCAATTTATTTTAGGCTCACAGTCTCTTGATCATTGGAAAAATTTAGATCTCAGTAAACATTCAGTTAGTGCTAAAGTCATTTCTGAAAATGGCGATGAATTAGAGCGTGAAGGATCTGGTGCTAATGTTTTAGGAGATCCACGAAAAGCACTAACTTGGTTAGTAAATGAGCTTTCCTCTCAAGGCATCAGTCTTAATGCTGGCGAGTTTATAACTACCGGGACATGTATGGCGCCTTTAGAAATCACACCAGGTGATTTCGTAACAGCTGATTTCGGGATGTTGGGTAAGGTTTCCTTTCGATTTACCAAATGATAAAGGTCTCTTTCAAGTTGCGTTTTGTTATAAATTTCTTCGATATAAAATTTTAAAAAATGCAGCGGCAGATCGCCGCGAAGGATCTGATGGTACATCCGCAATTAAGGACCAAAGACATGCCTGTTGGATCGCAAACGGTCAAGGTGCCGGCCTTGCCCTGGCAAGTCGAATGGGAGGATAAATTCTTCTCCCCCGCCCCGGGTATCGATGCACAAGGAAAAAAACTGCGCACTGAATTTGGCGCTTCAGCGCAGCAACCGGTTTCAAAAACTCACTGAAGAAAATGGAGATTTTTATGACAACACCTGTCACCTATGTCAAGCGTTTAGGCATCTTGCGATGCAAGGATGGCATGAGCCACCACGATTTCACAGAGCACTGGCTCAAGCGGCACGCGGCGCTGTGCGTCAAACTACCGGGGCTTCGGCGCTACTCTGTGAATCTTGTGGATCGCGCTCGCTTTCCCAATTTTGATTACGACGGATTTTCAGAATTGTGGTTCGACTCTGAAGCTGACTTGACACGCGCACTTGCCAGTCCGGAAGGCCAGACCTTGCTGGCTGATTTACCGAACTTTGCCAAAGACGTCTCGCCCATCATCTCGGTTGAGCATCAGATGTTCTGGCCTTAAAGGGGATTGAATGTCTACTTTAAAAAACAAAATTGCCATAGTCACTGGCGCTGGCGCTGGGTTTGGTGAGGGCATTGCACGCCTGTTTGTCAAGGAAGGTGCTCGCGTGCTGATTGTCGACTTGGATGCTGAACGCGCCCAAACTGTTTCGGCCAATTTAGGACCTGCGGCCTTCGCCGTTCAATGCGATGTGTCGATTGGACTGCAGGTGCAAGAGGCAGTGAATTTCTGCGTGAAACATCTGGGCGTGCCGCATATTGTGGTGAACAATGCGGGGACTACGCACCGCAATCAGCCCATGCTGGATGTAGACGAGGCCACGTTTGATCGTGTATTCAATGTCAACGTCAAGTCCATCTTTCATATGGCGAAGGCTGTCGTTCCTTTGATGCGACAACAGGGTCAAGGCTCGATCATCAATATCGGCTCCACTGCCGGTTTGCGGCCTCGCCCCGGCCTGACTTGGTACAACGCATCAAAGGGTGCGGTGAATCTGCTTTCCAAATCGATGGCTGCCGAACTTGGCCCGGACGGGATCCGCGTCAATGCCATTTGTCCTGTGATGGGCGCTACGGGTTTGATTGAGCAGTTTTTGGGCACGCCCGACACGCCAGAGGCGCGTGCCCGAATCACTGCGGGCATTCCATTGGGCCGCATGTCAACCCCCGAGGATGTTGCCCAGGCCGCCTTGTATTTGGCAAGCGATGCCGCCGCCTTCATCACCGGTGTTGAGCTCCCGGTGGACGGCGGTCGCACAATTTGATTTCCGCTCAGTCGGCACCCATGTCGGCTTCAGAGCAGCTGGCCCTCTTTGGTTGCCAAGAAACTCTGGCACCCCGCCAGCTTTTGCAGGCGGGACCCTTGGTGGTGACCTACCAGGATGGCCGTTTCGGGCCGATGTTCGTCAATGGTCATGAGGTATGGCATGGCGTTGCGTTTTTATTGCGTGATGCCGGATGGGGCACACCGGCGACGGTTGTGGATGAAGCGCATCTTTGCATGGATGCGCAGGGATTTGATTTGCAACTCACTGCACACATACCCTGCGCGGCTACAGATGTCCTGGGGGTCTGGCACCCGTACGCACGCATGAACCTCGACATGCGGGTCAAGGGTGATGCCTTGGGCTCAGTGCATTTTTCTGTACGCGCGACACCGACCCATGACATTCAGGTGAATCGTTGCGGATGGGTGTTGATGCATCCACTGTCTGCAGCAGGTTGTGCCGTTGAAGTGACCCATGGCGATGGACGCACATCGCACTCCAAATTTCCCGAAGAAGTGCCAGCATGGCCGCCTTTTACCAACCTGAACAGCATCCGCCATGAATATGCCCCCGGGTGCTGGGCGCAAGCCGATCTGCCGGGTGAAGACTATGAGCTGGAGGACCAGCGCAACAACGCAGACGCTTCGTTTAAAACCTACAGCCGATCCAACTGGATGCCGCGACCATTTGTGTTGAGCCAACATCAAACTTGGTGTCGTGATATTCGGTTGCGAATTGTGGACACAGCAACACCTTTGTCACCGCCCAAGGCATTGTCCGACACGGGTTGGTCATCGCCACTACCGCCATCACAAGCGGGCAAGTTCTGCCTGCAGCTGGGCTTGGCTATAGCACCGCCGACAGATCGGCCGCCTGAACCTTGGCTTCTAGAGAAGCTTGCGCAATGGCGACCGGCCTTTCTGCATCTCACGTTGTGGCAGACAACCGAATGGGACACCGTGGATTGGTCTCAGGTGCGCTTGCTCTTGAATGCAGCGCAGGCCAAGTTGCGCTTGGATATTTGCGGGCGCAACAGTCCGAACCTTGATTGGAACAGTGATGATGAGGCTTCGGCCCATAAGCTGGAAAAGGCGCTGGCCAAGGCCGGTGTGATTCCGGCCTCTGTGGCGGCACTGCCCTGCGGTAAGCGAGCCGCTAAAGTGTTGCGCACCCTGTTTCCGGCTTCGGCCATCGGCGGCGGCACGCCACATTTTTTTGCACAATTGAACAGACTTGAACTGCGTGGCAACGAAGATTTCATGACTTTCACGGTGTGTCCGATTGTGCACAGCGCCGACGATTTCTCCGTAATGAACGGGCTTCAAAGTTTGCCATCAATGCTTGCGACCGCCAGGCGCAGACACCCCGGGAGTGAATGGCATCTGGGCCCAAGTGGGCTGGGCGCACGTGCCAGCCCCTTTGGCAGGCAACCGTTCAGTGGTGGGCAAAAACGCATGCCTTTGGCCATGCTGGATCCGCGCAGCCGGGGACTGTTTGGCGCGGCTTGGTTGCTGGGTCACATGGCTGGAGCTGCCCAGTCTGAGGTGAATGCGCTGACCCTGCCAGCTTTATTAGGCGTTAATGGCTTAGGGTGGCATGCGGGTGATGTTTTCAAAGCGACGCCATCCGCAGCCCTGTTAGAAGTGTGCATGCAGTGGCAGGGTGTTCAGTCCGTGGTGGTCAATCCAATTGAAAACAGTGGCCATCGATTGTTGAATTGGCCGTTCGCGGCCATCAGGGGTCTTGGGCCTTTAGGGGGGCAAATTTTACTGGCCAACCTCACCGACCAAACCCAGTCACTACAATGGAAACTTGCAGGCCAATGGGCTAGGATGGATGCACAGAGCTGGTTGCGCTATGATGGATCACAAGGTGTTGAGCCTTGGATCAATTTAGGCGATTGCCCTGTGCAACTCGACCTAAACCCTTATGCGGTGGCTCTGATAGATTTGCCCAGCTAGACAAAATACTTCTTATGCTTCCAGATATAGACACACTGGCTTTGTTTGTTCGTGCAGCCGAATTGCGAAGCCTGACCAAGGCCGCAGAAGCCTCCCACATGGGCCTGGCGGCTGCAAGCAGGCGCATGGCCTTGCTAGAGCACCGATTTCGAACCACACTGCTGGAGCGTTCTTCAAGAGGTGTGGATCTGACCCCTGCCGGTATTGCTTTGCTGCCACGTGCACGGGCTTTGCTGGTGGAGCTTAATCTGATGCAAGCGGAAATGAGCGACCATGCCAATGGCCGAAAAGGCGCTTTGAGAATTCTGGCCAATACTTCGGTCATCACGGACACCTTGCCGAACGATCTGGCAGCCTTTGCACATCACAACCCCGATGTCAAAGTGATCGTTCAAGAGCGATGGAGCGAGGAGATTGTGCGTGCGCTGCAAGCGGCCGAAGCCGATGTGGGCATCGTAGAAGAAGGCACGCCCGTGGAAGGTTTGGATACGTATCCTTATTGCCAGGATCGACTGGCGGTGGTCATGCCCCATGGCCATGCGTTGGCCAGCTTTGAAATGCTTAAATTCAACGATGTTCTGGATGACGAACTGATTACCCTTGAGGGGGTATCCTCTATGACAAGACTTCTGGCCGCGCAGGCTGTGATTTCCCAAAAAACTTTGCAGTTGCGTATTCAGTTGCGAAGTTTTGAAGCCGTTTGCCATATGGTTGAAGCAGGGCTGGGTTTGGGCCTGTTGCCCGAGCAGGCTGCACGCGTTTTGGCCAAAGGGCTTGACCTGGCCGTTCGCCCTTTCAGTGACCCTTGGGCTGTACGACGCATGCTTTTGTGCGCCCGAAAAGACCGAGCTGGCTTGTTGTCTGTGAGCAAGCTCATTGGTTTTTTATGCCATCGTGGCCATTTGCCCGAAGAAAACGAATTCCGCCAAGGAAACGAAACATGAGTCGCCAGCCACTAGCAGGCATGATGGTCGTGTCACTTGAGCACGCCGTGGCTGCGCCCTATTGTTCAAGTCGCCTCGCCTTGGCAGGCGCACGTGTCATCAAGGTCGAACGCCCCGAAGGCGATTTTGCACGCGACTACGACCGCGAGGTGTATGGTGAATCCTCCTACTTTGTCTGGATAAATCAGGGCAAGGAGTCGGTGGCACTTGACCTGCGCCTGGCGTCAGACCAGACACAGATGATGATTTTGTTGGCGCAGGCAGATGTGTTCATTCAAAATCTTGCCCCCGGCGCGGCCAAACGTCTTGGCTTGGGGTCGGAAAGCCTGCGCGCCGCCATGCCGCGCCTGATCACCTGTGACATCAGCGGTTATGGTGAGACCGGTCCCATGAACGATCTCAAGGCTTACGATCTTCTGGTGCAGGCCGAGAGCGGACTGGTTTCTGTCAATGGTGCGCCTGGTCCGTGGGGACGCATTGGGGTTTCGATTTGTGACATCGCAGCAGGCATGAATGCGGCACAGGGCATTCTAGAAGCACTGCTTTTGCGTGAGCGGACGGGTCAAGGAAGCGCCTTGCATGTGTCCCTTTTCGATGCGGCAGCAGAGCTCATGGCCGTACCCTATCTACAGGCACGCTACGGCGGTTCCGCTCCTGAACGGGGCGGTCTCAAACACCCGAGCATTGCCGCCTATGGTGCGTTCACATGCAGTGATGGCCGAGAATTGGTATTGGCCGTTCAAAATGACCGTGAGTGGCAGGCTTTTTGTCAACACCTTCTGGCCCAGCCGGAGATGGCGCAAGATTCGCGATTTGCCACCAGTGCAACGCGTGGGATGCATCGCAATGTCATTGAGGAAATGATTCAGGCAGTGATCGGTTCATTGACCTGGGGCGAAGTGACCGACCGGTTGACTGAAGCTCAAACACCGTTTGGAACCATCAATTCCGTATTGGATCTGATACACCATCCGCAGTTGCGAACACAGCAAGTCATTGTTCGCGGTCGTCCCGTAGAGATGCCCGCGCCGGCATGCCAAGCCCCTTGGAATTCCTTTGCGAATCTGGGCAGTGCACCAGCGGTGGATCAACATGGACATCTTGACGGGCCCATCAATGAAAATTCTCACATGCCGTAAAAAAATGTGAGACTTTTGTAAGCGTCGATGCCGACTCTTGTTGCGCTTCAGGTCGGCGTGATGCCGTCGATGACAACCATGCGTGAATTGGCAGATAACTGGCGTAATCGTCTGGCAGGGGCATACTCGGGGGAATTCAGCCAGGCTTGGGCTTGCACCCGATCCGGGAATTCGAGGATGACCATGCGTCGGGGTTGCCAGTCACCTTCCAATGCATTGACCTCACCACCGGTCGCCAGGAATTTGCCGCCATAAGCCGCAACAGTGGCGGGTGACAGAAGCTTGTATTCCTCGAAGCGATGAGGGTCCGTGATTTCCATGTCGTTGATGATGTAAGCGGGCACGGGCGTTCCTATCCGATCTAAGGTGCCGCAGGCTTTTGACGAATTTCAATGCCCAGCGTTTTTTCACGCAGAAACATCAGCGCTGCCGTATCGCGATCGCCCAAGCCCATGGCCATGGCGCGCTCCATGGTGGCATGCGCGCCTCGTCCAACGCTGGCTTCGAAACCCATCTGATCAGCAGCTTCACAGGCTAAACGGACGTCTTTGCAAGCCAGCCGGATTGCGAACCCAGGGCTGTCGTCACCCAAGAAAGCTTTTTTCGGCATGGCTACGGCCAGTTGTTGGTTCCAGGCCATGGTGGTGCGCATGACTTCCTGCATCAACTCCAGCGTCAAGCCGTTTTTGGCGCCAATGGCCAAGGCCTCGGTGTTGGCAATCATGATGGTGGTGGCCAGCAGATTGTTGGTCATTTTCATGGCGTGGCCGGTGCCCGGTCCACCGCAGTAATAGGTGTCCGTGCCCATGCAGTTTAAAACCGGCGTGGCCCTTTCGATGGCTTCTTGGTTGCCACCAACCATAAGTGTCAATGTGCCAGTGGCGGCATGCTCGCTGGTTTTGCCTACGGGGGAGTCCACCAACTCAATGCCACGTTGGCGCAGCGCATCACCGATACGCCGTGAGGTGTTCGGATCGATGGTGCTCATCTCTATCACAATGCCCCCAGCAGGCAAGCCTTCGGCCAAGCCGTCGGGACCTAACACGACTTGTTCAACGTGTTGCGGCTCAGGCAGCATGGTGACCACGATCTCGCTGGCCGCCCCAACTTCGCGTGCCGAGCCCGCCCCCTTAGCACCGGCTTGAACCAGGCGTGCCACCGCTTCAGGGCTTGTGTCATAAACGGCTAGTTCATGACCAGCCTTCAAAATATTCAAGGCCATGGGCGCACCCATCACACCCAATCCGACAAATCCGACTTTCATAGATTAACTCCAGTTTCAGTAATTGTGATTTAGTTTTGATTGATCCATTTGTCCATTTCCCAAACTGGACGTCCACGCAGATCGGCAACATCGGTGCGCGTGAATTCAGTCGCGTTGGGCTTGGAGCCCAGGCGCTCGTAGGCCTGACGGATCAGGGGCGCAGTTCTGGAGAAAGCGTCTTTGATTTGTGACCACTGCAGGGGTTTTTCAATGACTTTGTTGCCCGCCATGAATTTGGAGGTCTCCAAAATAGCGCGTGCGTCGTTTTCAGTGGGCCATGACCAACCGCGAGAAAAAAGGACATCGTCTTTGACGACCTTGGCGCCCTGTGTCGCGTCAAGCTTCCAGTAGTCTTTGACCAACTGTGAGACTGCGCCGGCATCCATGGCGGTCAAAGCCGCGACAGCTTCTTGCTGTGCAATCAAAAATGCGACGACAACTTGCGGATGTTGTTCAATCAGGCCGTTGCGTCCAATCCAGAAAGAGCGGTGCAGATAGTAGCCATCCGGGAAGAAAGGTGACTTTTTGACGCTGGGCAGCAAGATTCCAGCGCCCTTGCCTGCGGGGCCTTCGTAGTACTCTTCCGTGAAGCCGAACGAGTTGGCAATGGCCACTGTGCCAGAAGCCTGTGCGGCCAGATAGGCCGGGTAAATGGTGCACGTTGCATCCACACCGGTTGGCACCGAAGCCGCCTGGGCATGCGTGGGCATATTCACAAATTTGATGCCAGTGTCTTTGATGTCCTGCACACCCAATTCAAACATGAGCATTTGAAATAAAGCACTTTGCGGGTCGCCGCCCAATGACACACCGACGGTTTTACCTTTGAGGTCCTGCAAGTTGCGAATCGGGGAGCCCTTGCGGGTGGTGATCAAAAAGCGCAGGTGGCCTTCGCCAACGCACAACAGGCTGATCGGAAGTCCGGTTGAAATTCCACGGGAAATGGGTGTGTTACCCCACATGCCTATATCCAGGTTGTTGCCCACCATGGCTTCCACCATCGGTAAGGCGGTGGGATATTCACGCCAGTCGATCGTCAGGTCGTAGCCCAATTCAGCGGCGCGTTTTTCCATGAGCTTGTTATTAATCAGGTATTGGCTCATGGGCGAATTTCCTGCTGCCCATGGGATGCGGCCGATCGAAATTTTCAGCGCCTTGCGGGCAGTCTGCGCACGTAAAAAGCTGGGGGTCACTGAAATACCCGCAGCAGCAGCGGTACCCAGAACCAGGTTTCGGCGTGAAGTGGGGCGTAAAGTTGCGTTCATGAATGTCTCCTGTGTTGAAATAAAAAAGTGCCACTTAGTGTGTGGCTTGGTGGGATGCAGGGTCTGCTGAAGCGGCGCCTCCAATGGCGCGATAGGCTTCGTCGCGGATCAATGACCAGATATGCTCGACAAACAATCCAAACTTTGGATTGGTGCGTGCCGTTCCTGCCCGCGGACGGGGCAAGTCGACAGTGACAACTTCGCGAACACGGCCTGGATTTGTACTCATGACAACCACGCGGTCGGCCAAGAGGACCGCCTCCTCGATGTCGTGGGTGATAAAAATGGCTGTTTTACGTTCAGATACAGGCGCGGTTTCGCCCCAGATGCGAAGCAGTTCGGCTTGCAAAATAAGGCGGGTCTGCGCGTCCAGAGCGCCAAGGGGTTCGTCCAAGAGCAATATGTCCGGACCGTTAGCCAGCAATCTTGCCAAAGCGACACGTTGTCGCATGCCCCCAGATAACTGGTGGGGATATTTATGCTCAGACCCCCGCAGTCCAACCAGGTCGATGTGATGCGCGATGCGCTCCTGGCGTTGGGATGCGTTGAGATGCTGACCCGGTGTGCCGTGGCGCAGACCAAAGCCCACATTGCCTTCCACGCTCTGCCATGGCATCAATGCATAGTCCTGAAACATGACCCCGCGATCTGCACCAGGCCCAGTGATGCCTTGTCCATCCTTCTCGATTCGGCCACTACTAGGGCTGTCAAGTCCGGCAATCATGTTCAGCACGGTAGATTTTCCGCAACCGGAAGGGCCAACGATGCAAATGAACTCACCGGCCTGAATGTCCAGGCTCATCTCTGCCACAGCCAGCGTCGTGGTTCCTGTTCTGGGGGTGAAGAAGCTTTTTGTCACGCCCGTCAGGCGCAGTTTTGTGGCGTCGGCGTGGGTGCTCATACTTCTTGTCTCCAGGGGGTCAGTCGTTTCTCAAGCATTCTGAAAATTTGATCGATGCAAAGCGCGACCAGGCCGACAACGGTCATGCAAACCACAATCGCATTCAAATCAATGTTGTAGGCGTAAAAAACAAACATCATCTGGCCAATCCCACCAGAACCACCACCTCCGGACTTCGCTCCCACGGCGAGTTCAGCGGCGATGATGGCCGTCCAGGCCACGCCCATGGCCAGACGAGTGCCCAGCAAAATGGAGGGAAGAGCACCCGGCAAGACAACGTGTGTCAGGATGGACAATCTGGAAATGCCCATGGTTCGGGCGGCCAAAATCAGTTTCCGATCAACATGGCTGACGCCGTGCACGGTATTGACGACCACCGGGAAAAAAGAGGCATAAGCCACAATGGCTAAAGCCGTTGGGGTACCTGTGCCCAGCAACAAAATGGCGATGGGCAATATGGCCATAGGTGCAATCGGCCTGAAGCTCTCGATGATCGGATCCAGGTTTTCTCGCACGGCCTGACTTGAGCCCATCATCAAGCCCAAAACAATGCCCAGCATCGAAGCCACGCTGAACCCCGTCAATACACGTCCTAGACTTTGAACAGTGGCAGAGACCAAGTCGCCTTTGCTCAGTAATTCGCCCAAGGTCTGCACGACTTTGATGGGCGTTGGCGCTGGGCTACCCGTTGGTAAAGTCAAAGCCCACAGTTGCCAGAGCACGATCAGCAACACCGGCAAAGTCAGGTTGCGCACAATGGAGAATGTGCTGCTTTCGTTACCCGTGTGTTTCATCATGCGACGCCTGAACCTTCGGCCCAGGGGGTAAGTCTTTTTTGCAGTGCCCGCAAACCCACATCACAAAGGTAGCCTACAACGCCGATGGCCAGTATGAAAGCAAAAACTTTGGGCGTCATCAAGAGTTGCCGGTACCACTCGATGGCAAAGCCCAAGCCGCTGGGGGCGCCGATCAGCTCAGCGGCAACAATGGCCGCCCAACTAGCGGCAAACGCCAGCCGAATGCCCACCATGATTGTGGGCAATGCAGACGGAACGAGTACATAGAGCAACAAGGGCAAAGGTCGCACGCCCATGGTCCTTGCGGCAGCCAGTAACCGGGAATCGGTTTGCCGAACACCGGCCATGGTGTTCAGCAATATGGGGAAAAAGCCAACGTAAAACATGATGAACACCGGCAAGGTGTCGCCGACACCGAAGATAAACAGTGCCAATGGCAGCCAAGCAATGCCGGATATTGGGCGAAGAATTTCGACCAAAGGTTCAATAAATTGCTGGGCCTGTCTGGACAAGCCCATGAGAAAACCCAAAGGCACAGCGACAGCGATCGCTAAACACAAAGCTGTCAACATTCGCAAAGTACTGACTGACGCATGCTCTGCAATTTCGCCCTCGCGCAACAGCCTCCAAAGGGCTTCAAAAACCTTGACAGGGGATGGCAGTTGCAAAGGATTGCCGTTCCATAAGTAAAGCAGCCACCACAACAGAAAAAAGCCTGCAAAGGCGCGCAGCGAAACCCACAACGGGCGGTAGGCCTGTAGCAAGAGAATGGCTGATGACTTGGGCAAGTCGACTCCTTGCGTCTTACCGGGTGACAGCCAGAAAGCCGCCGTCTACATAGAGGGTTTGGCCATTGATATATGAACCGGCACCAGAGGCCAGTAACAATGCCGCGCCGCACAAATCTTCGGGCTGGCCCCAGCGCCGAGCAGGCGTCCAGCCGGATACAAAGGCATTGAATTCCACATCCTTGGCCTGGCTGAATTCAGTGTGTGTGTAGCCTGGTGCCAAGGCGTTGACTGTCACACCCGTTCCGCCTAGGTCTGCAGCCATGGCGCGTGTAAGAGCCGACACACCGCCTTTTGCAACCACGTAGGGCACGAGGTTCGGTCGTGCAACGTGGTTCATGATGGAACTCAAATGAATAATGCGACCATGCCCCTGCGTGACCATCATGCGCGCTGCATGCTGTGCCATGAAAAAACACGCGGTGAGGTCGGTGTCCAAGACCTTTTGCCATTCTTCCCGTTTCAGCTCAAGAAAGGGTGTGCGCACAATGACGCCCGCATTGTTCACGAGGACATCCAGCCGTCCATGGCGCTTGGCGATTTGAGCAAACGAATCCGCAATTTCATCTTCGCTTGTGACATCAAAAACCATGGATTCAACATCCATCCCGCCGGCGCGCCATTGGTCAGCCAGTTCGTGAATACGAGGCTGCAGATCGCAGGCGATGATTTTGGCGCCGGCTGCGGCAAAGCCACGCGCCAGAGCGCCGCCAATGCCGCCAGCCGCACCCGTGATCAGGACCAACTGACCCTCAAGTGAAAAAAGCTTTTGGGGCGACAGGTCTGAAAACAGAGAGCGGGCAGCATCCAGATTAGAGGTTGCGGTCATATGGGGCTCATTCTTGAGAAATCAGTGGAGTCATCCTAATGGGCATGCGAATGCTTTGGAATTGAAACTTGGTCAATACACACTTCGCCCAAACGCAAGGCTTGTCTTGCGTTTGGGTAAAGGTCAGTTTGTCGCAAATTTGATTCCCTTTGCATTCGGTGCCTTCTAGCATTCTTGTCATGAATGATTTAAATGCTCCAGTGCATCCCATGGCCTTGCTTGAATTACAACGTGTGGGCACACAATCGGACATCTTGGGGGAATGTCCGCTTTGGGACGGTTCCGCGAATTGTCTTTACTGGGTTGACATCCGCCGCCCGGCGATACGTCGCTTACGCCATGACAACGGACAAGTGGATACGTGGACCATGCCAGATCTGGTCGGATCGATTGCTTTGACTGATGAAGGTCGTTTATTGGTGGCATTGCCCAGTCAGATGGCGCTTTTCGACCCGCAAAATGGTGAGTTGCAGCCCTTTTTGTCAAACCTGCCGATGCGGGAAGGGCATCGCTTCAATGATGGGCGTTGCGATGATCGCGGCAGGTTCTGGGTCGGGAGCATGCACAACATTTCACGTGCGCCGGAAGGGACCCTGTTTTGTCTTGAAGGCGCAGGTCCGCTCAAACCTGTCTTGCAAGGGGTGAGCATACCCAACAGCTTGGCTTTCAGTCCGGACGGCGAGACACTGTATTTCGCCGATTCCTTGCATTACAAAATTTTCGCGCATGACTACACGCCAGATACCGGACAAATGGGGGTTTCACGTGTCTTCGCCGAAAGTAAACCCCCTGCATTTCCAGATGGTTCGGCAGTGGATGCCGAGGGATTTTTGTGGAATGCCGAGTTCAATGGCGGTCGACTCTTGCGCTATGCGCCCGATGGCCGTTTGGACCGTGTCGTGAGTTTGCCGGTGGACCGTCCGACATGCTGTGCTTTTGGTGGTCCAGATCTGGATATTTTGTACATCACCAGCACGTCGCAAAACATGACCGATGCAGAGCGTCAGGCCCATCCGATGGCCGGCGCCCTGATGGCCATACGCCCGGGTGTTTGCGGTTTGCCTGAGCCCCGTTTTGCGCTCCGCGGTCCTCGCGGTAACTGACTATTTTTTGAAAGATTCCGACCATGTCTAAGCTGTCCTTCAACCTGGTATCTATCGAGGCTTTTTGCATTCGGGTTCCCGTCAAGATGCCCATCAAAGTCGCCTTCGGTACCTTCCGGGACCGGCCCATGGTTTTGCTTCGAGTGGTCGATGATCAGGGCGCAGAAGGTTGGGGTGAAGTCTGGGCCAACTGGCCATCCAGCGGTGCAGAGCACCGTGCACGCTTGTCCATTGATTTAGGTGAGCGCTTGGTGGGCCGGCACTTCGATTCGCCAGAGAAAATGTTTCAACTTCTCAGTCAAGAACTTGAAGTGCTGGTCTTGCAGACCCTCGAAGTGGGACCGATTGCGCAGGTGCTCGCAGGTTTCGATATTGCTTGTTGGGATCTGGTGGCGCGGCGTTCCAACCAAGCATTGCACAGCTTGATCAGCGATCGGGGTGCCAAACAGGTGCCGGTTTACGTCACCGGCATCAATCCGGATCAACCGGAAATTTTTGCAGCAGCCCGACAGGCCGAAGGGTTCCGGGCTTTCAAGCTCAAAACGGGGTTTGGCCATGCATTGGATGTCCGCAATCTGGAGGCCATGCGCGAGGTGCTGGGCCCGAAAGCAGAGTTGACCTGCGACTCAAATCAGAATTTGGATCTGCCTGCTGCGATCGCTTTTGTGGAAGCGGTCGCACCTTTAAAAATAGGATGGTTTGAGGAGCCTTTGCGTGTGGATGCGCCGGTGTCGGATTGGGCTGAACTTGCCAGAGTCAGCAGCACACCCTTAGCAGGTGGAGAAAATTTTCATGGCGCACAGTTCGACCAGGCCTTGGGAAGTTCGGTTCTACAAGTCATTCAGCCTGACATCACCAAGTGGGGCGGGGTCAGCGGAAATCTCAGGGTAGCGCGTCTCGCGGTTTCGGCGGGCAAGCGATACTGCCCTCATTATTTTGGCGGTGGCGTTTCGCTGTTGGCCTCTTTGCAGGTGCTGGCTGCGGTGGGAGGTGAAGGCTTGCTAGAGTTTGATGCACACCCTAATCTGGGCCGGGAAGCTGTGGTAGGCGATTTGTTGCCCGTCATCGAGGGTTGTGTTCCGGTGCCCACGGGTCCGGGGCTAGGGGCTGTGCCTGATCTGGCCATGCTTGCTGGGCATCAAACCTGGACAGGCAGGGTGCAGGCATGACACACGGGTTCTGTCGCGTTAGCCACTGATAAACGTGATTTTGGCGGGGACGAGTGCCAGCTCCTCAAACAAGACGGATTTGTACTGCCAATGCATAAAACTGGTCAGCAAAAGACAGCTTGATGCAGCCCTGCAGCAGGAGCTGAACTTTGCGAATCATATGCATCAATTCGATGCCGGCGCCAACAACGAAGGCTTATCAACCGCTGCGCTATGGCGCTAAACTCGCTTTATAAAAATAAAGTTCGAGCCTCATTGGTAACATCGAATAATTGTTCTTTTGGTTCGAGCCCTGATCGCGGAGTCGAACCGAAAGCTCAGATCAAGATTCTTTCAATTACAGCTTTTTTCTGTGCAAGTGTGTAGCCCACTGATCCATAGTTTGCAAACTCTGATGCATTTCTACCATGCCCAGTAATAGACTCTGCAATCGGTAAAGGGATGTCACCACAGCCCTTAAGTCAATCAATAAATGCATGCCTGAACATCTAAGTCCTGAAGTTCAAATGCTGTTCGACTTCAGCGTGTATCAGGCAAATAGGAGTACTTGATTAAAGGAGTATTTTGGTTTATCTTAAAACTTAACTAGTGAAGATGATTTTTTAAATCTATTCAACTTAAGGACACTGCAGTGCAGCTAGTCAAAGAAATATCAAGACTGCGTTTGTGTTTGATGACCGGGCTTTGTCAAACTGACTTTTTACCAACGGCTAGACTCGAGCCGCTCAATGGGAGTTAACTTGTCCATGTATCGCAAAGTTATCGAATTAGATAAACCCTGGACTCTGACGGTTCCTTTCTCCCTTGGTGTGGTGGGTGAGGGTCGTATCCTCTTTACTGCG
>JAEMRG010000213.1 GCA_016463455.1 Rhodoferax sp. | reverse complement strand
AACCCCGCCAGCCGCGCCCAGGACCAACACGGTCTCGCCCGCTTTAAGCGCGGCGCGGTCGATCAGCGCGTGGTGCGAAGTGGCGTAAATCATGATGAAGGCCGCCGCGTCCACCATCGGAAATCCCGGCGGCAGCGGCATGCACAGCATGGCCGGTGCAATTGTGTGGGTGCCAAAGCCGCCCGTGCCGCTCAGGCAAGCCACCGCCTGGCCAACTTGCAGGTGTTTGACGCCTTCACCCACGGCTTCGATGGTGCCTGCATATTCCGAGCCGGGCACAAAAGGCAGCGGCGGCTTCATCTGGTATTTGTTTTGCACGATCAGCAAGTCAGGAAAGTTCAGACTGGCCGCTTCTATGCGCACCAGTACCTCGCCGGCCTTCGGGCTGGGCGTGGGCAGTTCTTTCCAGGTCAGGGCATCGACACCGATGGGGTTTTCGCAAAGCCAAGCGTGCATACAAATTTCTCCAATAAAAGACCGATGATAGAGGGCGGAGCCACAGGCCGGCATAGGGGTCTTGTCCCTCGCGCGACGACGACCCTGGGGGCGTGCGCCGCACCCCTCGCGCCTGCACCGACGCCCCGCGTGAGCGCGGCATGTTTAGGCGGACACCTACAATCAGCCTCCCATGAAAATACTTATTTCCAATGACGACGGCTACCTGGCGCCAGGCCTACTTGCTTTGTATGAAGCGCTGAAAGATGTCGCCCAAGTTGAGGTGATTGCGCCCGAGGTGAATAACAGCGCCAAGTCCAACGCCCTGACCTTGAATGCGCCGCTCTACGTCCACCGCGCGGCCAACGGCTTTCGCTATATCAACGGCACACCGGCTGACTGCGTGCACATTGCGCTCTCGGGCTTGCTGGACTACCGTCCCGATCTGGTGGTATCGGGCATCAACAACGGTGCCAATATGGGCGACGACACGATTTATTCCGGTACCGTGGGCGCGGCCATGGAGGGCTACCTTTTTGGCATACCCGCCATCGCCTTTTCTCAGGTGGACAAGGACTGGGTGGAGTTGGCCTCTGCCGCACGCAAAGCCCGCGAGTTGGTGCTGTCGATGCAAGCGAACAAGCTCATCACCCCTGCGCCCTGGTTGCTGAATGTGAATATTCCCAACCGGCCCTATGCGCAAATCGGCAACGCCAAGCTGTGCCGCTTGGGCAAGCGCCACGCGGCTGAGCCGGTCATCACCCAAAAAAGCCCGCGCGGCGAGACCATGTACTGGATTGGCGCAGCAGGCCCGGCCAAAGACGAAGCGCCGGGCACAGACTTTCATGCGACCCAGCAGGGGCATATGTCGATCACCCCCTTGTCGGTGGATCTGACCGATCACCAAGCCTTGAGCTACTGGGCGCAAAGCATGGCGCTAATGGGTGGCGCATGAAAGAGCGGCCCAGCTTTCCGGCACGGATGCCGGCCAGCGTGTCGGCAAAAATCGCCAAACCCAGCGCGGTTCGCAATCTTCCGCAAGGCCTGGGCATGGATTCCAGCGCAGTACGTCGCCGCATGGTCGAAAAGCTGATGGCCCAGGGGCTAAGTGACCTCTTGGTACAGCAGGCCATTGGCGCAGTAGAACGCCACCGTTTTGTCGACAGCGGCCTGGCCAACCAGGCCTATGAGGACACCAGCTTGCCCATCGGGCTGGGGCAGACTATTTCAAAACCCAGCGTAGTGGCGCGCATGATCGAGCTGTTGCGCAAAGGTGTGGACGGGCGCTTGGGTCGGGTGCTGGAGATTGGCACCGGCTGCGGCTACCAGGCGGCGGTGCTCAGCCAGTTGGCGACCGAGGTCTATAGCATCGAACGCTTGCGGGGTCTGCACGATAAGGCGCGCGAGAACCTGCGCCCTTTGCGACTGGCGACTGTGCATCTGCTGTTTGGCGATGGCATGCTGGGCTATCCGGCAGGCGCGCCCTATGCGGCCATCATCGCAGCGGCGGGGGGCGAAGCGATCCCACAGGCCTGGATTGACCAGTTGGCAGTAGGCGGGCGTTTGATTGCGCCGGTGGTGGGCAAGGCCAGTTCTGCGGATTTGAAAACCGGCACGAACAAAGGCCAGTCGCTGATAGTGCTGGACAAAACAGCCCAGGGCGTACGCCAGACGGTGCTGGAGGCGGTTCACTTTGTGCCCTTAAAATCCGGCGTGGCCTAGAGCCAAAAAAGGGAATAAAAATATGAATTTCAAAGACTTGCAGAATAGAGTTAAAGTTTATTCTTGGGCGTTTATGGGCCTAGGCTTGGTGCTTTTGTCCGCCTGTGGCAGTCAGCAGCTCCGACCCGCGCCAGTGGAAGACCGCAACGCGCCAGCCGTACACAAAAATACCGCTGAGCGCACACCGGCTGCGACCGCTTCCAAGGTTGGCCAAGCGGGACCTGGCACCTCCGAACCCTCTGCAGCATCCCAGCCTGCTGCCACAGCGCCTGGTGCAGAAAATGCCGGCAAACCGGGTTATTACACCGTCAAACAGGGAGACACCCTGGCGCGTATCGGCTTGGAGGCGGGGCAAAACTACCGCGATATAGCGCGCTGGAACAACCTGGAGAACCCGAATCGAATCGAGACAGGACAAGTGCTACGCATTATTCCGCCAGGCGCTTCGGAGGAGGGTGTGGTGGCCCGACCCGTGGCTGCGTCCAAAATTTCGGCAACGCCGCTCCCTCCAGCGGGTAAGCCCGCGCAGGCAGCCAGTGCGCCTGGCGCGGCGGTGGCTTCGCCGGCTGCACCTGCCAGCGCACCTGCGGTGGTGGCTACACCTGCTACCTTGATTGAAGACGATGTGTCCTTTATCTGGCCGGTGCGCGGCGACATCGTGGCCACGTTTGACGAAGCTAAAAACCGCAAAGGTTTGGATATCGGTGGCGTCGCCGGTACCCCCATACTGGCCGCGGCCGAGGGCAAAGTGGTGTATGCCGGCTCGGGGCTGCGGGGCTACGGTAACCTGATCATCGTGAAACACAGCGCCACCTACCTTACGGCCTATGCCCACAACCAGACCTTGCTAGTCAAAGAGGAGCAGCTCGTCAAGCAGGGCCAAAAAATCGCCGAAATGGGCAATAGCGATGCGGACCAGGTGAAGCTGCATTTTGAAGTACGCAAAATGGGTAAACCGGTAGACCCGGCGAAGTACCTGCCGATTCGCTGACACGGCGCTGACACTTGCCACTGCTCAACCGGGTTGATATTGATGTCCCAGACTAAGGCGCCAGCGCCTGCCAGCCCATCCACCGATATGGCTCCCGTCAAGACAACCGCTGCTCCCAAACATGTGTTGGACCCAGCGCAGATCGCCGCCGCGCTGGGCCTGCAAGAACATTTGACGGTGCTCAGTCTAGACCTTGAAGGCCAGGGTGTGGCACACCGCTCCGATGGCAAGGTGGTGTTTATTGACGGAGCCTTACCGTATGAGGTGGTCAGCGCCCGTATCCATCGCAGCAAGTCTAGTTTCGATAAAGGCACGCTCACCGAGGTGCATCGCGAGTCGTCTCAGCGGGTGGTGCCGCACTGCCCGCATTTCGGCCTGCACGAAGGCGCCTGCGGAGGCTGCAAGATGCAGCATTTGCATCCGGCGGCGCAAGTGGCGGTCAAGCAAAGAGCCCTGGAAGACCAATTTCAGCACATCGGTAAATTGCGCCCAGATCGCATACTGCGCGCGATTGAAGGTCCGGCCTGGGCCTACCGTTACCGCGCCCGCTTGTCGGTGCGCTTCGTGCGTAAAAAGGCTGCGGTATTGATTGGTTTTCACGAGCGTAAAAGCCATTTTGTGGCGGATATGAAGCGCTGCCCGGTGTTGCCACACCATGTCAGTGACATGCTCCTGCCCTTGC
>JAEMRG010000212.1 GCA_016463455.1 Rhodoferax sp. | reverse complement strand
ACGACAGTTGGTGGTGATGTCCTTTTAAAGGACAACTACGAACTATCGATCAGTTCACTGGAATGCCAAGTTAAAATACAGACTCATCGATGACTAAGAAACAGGTCTTATTTTATTTTTTAGTTGCTTGAGCTTCTTGGCACATAAGATTCGCTTCCTCACCTAACGGGGAAACAACGCGAAAAAGCCGAATATCGGTTCGGCGCCACGGCGACATGGGGAAATCGACCCCGGTCGCCTCAGCGTCGAAATGCTTGTTGCAGTTTACTTTAGCGCGTGGGTGGGTAGGGCAAAGCGGCTGGCGTACGACGACCAGTTGTGGCGACTGGCAATTGTTTAAGCAGCTGGGCCACAGCGGCATCAAGCTGCGCATCTTGGCCTTTGGCGGTAGCACGCGGTGGGTTATCGACCTCAACGTCGGGCAATACGCCCACACCCTCAACCAAGCGCCGACCGTTTGCATCCATTTGTGCGATTTCTGCGGCGCGCAAGATGCCGTTGTCCATCAGGCGGTTGCTGTCACTGAGCCAAACGCCGGCGCCACTGGTTACTTTTCCAATGACGGGGCCAAGTTGCAAACGCTTAAAGCCTTCGGCAAAGGTCTCGCCGTCGCTGTAGGTCTGTTCGTTCACTAGCACCGCCATCGGCCCGCTGAAGGCATGCTGCATATTGGGGTAGCTTGCACTACCGGCCGGGTGGCGGGCTTGCCACCACATCCAAGCGCGGCGCATAAGGCGGTCAAGTACCCATGAGTCGATGTTACCGCCGTTGTTGAAGCGCACGTCAACGATCAAGGCCTCGCGGTCGAGCTGAGCGTAGAAGTTGCGCGCAAAGTCGGCGATGTCATTCGGGCCCATGGCGCGCAAGTGGAGATATCCGATGCGGCCCTGACTCACGCGGCTCACGGTTTCCATGCGCGTGGTGCGCCAGTCTTGGTAACGCAGTGCTGATTCACGCGTCGCCTCCACGGCAGTCACCACACGCTCCATGCGCTGGCCATCCGCCTTGCGCAGGCTTAGGCGCACCGCCTTGCCGGCTTCGCCTTGCATCAAGAGGCTGCCCATGGGCCAAGCCAATGCTCCGCGCAGCTCGCGGCCGTTGATGGCGGTGATCACATCGCCTTCAGTGATATCAAGTCCCGGTGCCAGCAGTGGCCCTCGTTCGTTGACCAACTCGGCTTCGCCCCGGTAAAGCTTTGCAATAAGGGCGCCACCTTCAACCGGCTCCAAACGCGCGCCTAGTCCAGCAATCTCGGGAGGTGCTTCAGCCAGCGGCGGCAGGTCACCAGCTGCAACCTGGCTGTGCAGAAGGCCAAGGTCTGATCCCATTTGACCCATGAGCTCGGCCAGTTCTTGACGGTCGCCCACACGTTCCAGCAAGGCCTCATGGCGTTTGCGGCTGGCAACCCAATCCACGCCATGCAGCTTAGGGTCGTAAAAGTGGTCGCGGCTCATGCGCCAGGCATCAGCAAAAAGTTGCTGCCATTCTTCACGCGGATTGACGGCAATTTGCCAGTCGCTCCAGCGCACCGTTGACTTGGCCAGATCGGTGGGTGGCTTGGGCGTAGTGTCAAGCAAGAAAATATCGGGCGCAGCGACAGGGGCCGTACCGGCCGCCACCTCGCGTTGTATTAGCAAGGTCTTGCCGTTACCACTGAGCGCAAAGCGGCGCACGCGCTCGCTGTGCGTTTCTATGGTCGGGTTCGCTTCAATGCCGATGGAGCGCAGTGCGGTGCTCGCGCCAATGCCATCCAGGAACCAAATGCGCTTGGCGTCCACCGCCAGTTCACGGTAACGGCCAGGGACCACAGGCAACTCATGCAGACGTTCGGCGAGACCATCCAGCGCAATGCGGGGCAGCTTGGCAGTTGCAGAAACGGCTGGTTTGGCATCCTGCTTGGCCTCTTTCTCTTCGGGCTTGACCTCATCGGCCTTCGGCTTGGGCGGCTCGGGAAGCTCGTCTTTGGGCATAAAGGGCGAGCGCAAACCCGGCTGTAGTGCCAGCGCATACAGCTTCACGCCAGGCTCAAAGGCCGGACCCATGTTTCGATCGTTCGAAACCAAGTTGCCCGGCTGCAAGGCGAAATGCCGGCGTGAAGCGAAGTACAGCCATTGCCCATCGGGGCTGAAAGCGGGGTGGCCGCTGTCGTAGCGGTCGCTGCTCAGCGCGGTGGTCTGAACGTCGGCAATCGTGTGCAGCCAGAGCTGGTTGCGGCGGGCTGGCTGCGCCACGGTGCGGGAGAAGGCGATGGCCTGACCATCTGGGTGCCAGCTCAAATCCTGAATACCACCCGGACGATCGGCAGTTACTACGGCTTTGGTACGCGGGCCACCCTCGGCGCGCAAGTCGGTGAGGAAGAGGGTGCCGCCCATATCGGTGTGCGCGATGTAGCGGCCATTGGGTGAGGGCCTCAATTCGAGGCGGCGCAGCTTACCATCGGTAGTGATGCGCTTGGGCGCGGACGTGCCAAGGGCGTCGAGCTGCCAAACTTCCATCTCTCCACTAAAGTCGCATAAGGCGAAAATCGACTGGTTGTTGCTGCTAAATTGCGGTCCGCGACAACGCGATGCCGTTTCGCCTTGCTGCAATTGTGCACGTCGGGTGGCTTGTTTGCCCTGCGTGGCCAAGCGACCGCGCACGCCCAGTACCAGGCGTTCGCCATTGGGGGCAACGGCGAGGTCGGTGAGGAAGTCCTGCGGGCGCTTGATCCAGCGCGTGGCAACGGCACTGTGGTCGCCGCCAAGGGTGATGGGAAGGGGCGCCGGGGCTACTAGTGCGCTGGCGTTCAGGTCGATGCGCAAAAGATCGGCGCCACGCGCCACTACCACTGTTCTGCCGCTAAGCGAGGAATGGCGGATGTCGAAGTCTTTCCAGGCGCTGTGCGCACGTGCATTGCGACCATCCAGACCTACTGACCAAAGGTTGACGAAACCGTCGCGGTCACTCAGGAAGGCAATCCGTGATTGGCCGCTGGCGTCACGGTAAGGCAAGGGCCGCCTATCATTGGCTCGCGGCGGGCCTTGCAACAGCGGACGAGCTTCGGCTTGGTTGTCGAGATCCAAAACCCAAATCTGGGCGATGGCGCCGCCCCGATAGGCCTTGGCATTGTCACTGCGGAGGCCCTGGCGGGTAAAGTACAACTGCTTGCCATCTGGGCTCAGTGCGATGTCGTTGGCATCACCTACAGGCAGCGCTTCAAGCTGCTCACCCTTGAGGCGGAATGGCTGGGTTTGCGGCCGACCGTCGAGTGCCGGTGCCGTCAGTAGCAGGTTACCCGCTGCGTCGGCTCCCCAAAGGCGCACCTGCGCATTAGCTAGCCATGAACGGCGCTGGGCGGGCCCACCGGAGAGCGGCATCGTGTATACGTCGCCAGCACCATCGATCTGCGCAACGAAGGCTATCGTTTGACCATCGGCCAGCAGTACCGGCCAGGCTTCCTGGCCGGCATGGGCAGTCAGTCGTTGCGCTAAGCCGCCTCTTACACTACTGCGCCAGATGTCACCTTGGCTGACGAAAACCATAGTTTCACCCTGAATGGCAGGTTGGCGGTAGAAGCCCTGGGGGGCTGCGTGAGTAACGGTCGCAGCGAACACGGTCGCCAAGAACGAGGTGAGCAGGACCAGGCGCGCTAAGATTAGTTGAACGGAGTTACAAAATGAAAAAAATGCCTTGGTACTTGTAATTAGGGCGCGTGCTCGCTTGCCGTGATTCATTTATATCTCCCAGATTTTTTAATTCTATGGCAATAGAAAGGTTTGTGGGTGTAATAAATTTAGACCACAGCCACAATCAATGCCTAGATATTCAGAACTTTTGAATAAAGTTTGGGG
>JAEMRG010000211.1 GCA_016463455.1 Rhodoferax sp. | reverse complement strand
CGCCGCGCCATTTCCGCTTCGCCGCCCTGGCTTCCGTCCGGATAGACGACGTATTTGCTATTTTCTGATTGGGCGGCTCGCCAGGCTTCGCCCACGTCCATGAGTTGGCGGTGGTACAAAGAGTTCTTGGGTACCAGCGACCCAATGCGAAGTTGCTTATCCGCCGCCAGGCAGTCACGCACGCCTGTCAAGGCAACAGCCACAAAGAAAAAGCCAGCCAAGAGCCTGGAAGGATTTGCAAATAGGTTCATAGGGGGGGCATTTCAAAACAAATCGTCAGCGGTTTGCAGCAGCCACTGTGCCCGTTCGCGCATCAGGGTATTGCTGAGGTCGGGGTGTTTATCACTGGTCTCAATCGCTTTTTTGAGCAAAATTTCAAAGGCTTCTCGCTCGCCTTGGGCCAAGGCAACACCTTCCGCTTTTGCGATATACGGGCCTGCGTTTTTACCCTGGCTGATGGTGATGGCCGCGTCGAAATACTGCGTCGCTTTTACCAGGGAACCGCCGGGCTGCGCAGACTCAAAGCTTCCCATTAAGCTGGAAAGCCCTCCGTTGCCATAGTTCGGGTTGGCCTTCCAGGCCAATGTGGCCAAGCGGTAGGCCAGGGGGAAGTCCGCAACCGCGTCGGGTGCGTCTTTAGACAGCGAAATATAGCCGCCCCACGATGCAGCGGCCCAATAGGCAAGCCCTACCTGATCCTGGGAAATCAAAGGCCACTGTTTTGCATCGGGATGCGCAAGTTTTGCCCCAAAGCCTGGCGATGAAAGCTCCAAGGCCCGCATCGCGTGGCGGTGGGCGCGTAAGTAAAGTCGTTTGGCGCGCTCATTAATACGGTAGGCGCCCTGGGCATCCTTTGCCGCCAGGCGCTCCGCCTCAAAAGCAACGTAGGCATAGCTGTACTGGCTTAAGCCGGCGCCCACCGCCTCGGCCAGCTTCAGGTTGTCAGGCGTGTCCGCCAGTAGCGATTCCGATAGTTTTAAGTAAAAAGCACTGGCTTCGCGCGCCAGACCCGGGTCTTCCTCTTGGGACTGTCCTTGCTTTGCCAATTCGTCGCCGAGGCTTCTTTTAATCAGCGCTGTGGGAGAACAGGCGCTGAGAACTAGGGCCAGCGCTGCAATGGCAAAACAAACAAATCGCTTTGCAAGCCCACCTTGAAGGATGCTGCTACTGGAGGCGGAAAAGTAATTCAAAGGATGTTTGGGATTGTTTGGATTTCCTTGCGAATTTAGGTGAATTTAATGAATATTGCGTGACAGTGGGCTTAAACTAGAGGCGGGTGCATGCACCGTCCTAGCCCCTTAGGGCCAAGGAAACCCATGCAAACCTGCGCTACGGCATGAAGAAAACCATTGCCCTTTTCATACACCATCCCACGTGTTCGACCGATTCGGTCAACGGGGTGATCGCCGCTCTGTCGCCCCTGGCCCATATCAAGCTATTCACCCGTCATAAAGTGCAGGAGGGTTTTTTTGACGATGTGGATGTAGTCGTATTCCCCGGTGGCGATGGCGAGGCCACCCTATTTCGCAGCCTTCTCAAACCCAATATGCCCGATGTGCGGACCTATATGCAGCGCGGCGGCAAATATTTGGGGATTTGTATGGGTGCGTATTGGGCTGATGCCTATTATTTCAATTTACTGAAAAGCACGCGCTGTGTGCAATACATCAAGCGCCCTGGCGCCGATATCCGCGCCTCTTATGGCACCACGGCCCCGGTCCAATGGCGCGGCCGGCCGCAGCGCATGTATTTTTATGATGGCCCCACCTTCGTCAACGGCCAGTTTGAAACCCTTGCCACCTATGCCAACGGCGACTCTATGGCTATGGTGCAAGGCGCGGTGGGCCTTGTGGGCTGCCACTTGGAGAGCCAGGCACATTGGTACACCAAAAAGTACATGCAGCCCCATTGGCATGCCAATCAGCACCATGTCTTGCTGGCGCAGCTGGTAGCGGACTATTTGCTGCATTCGCGGCAAATACCCTTGTTTTAGTCGCGGGACAATTCGGGGTCGCCGGTCAACTTTGCAATGCCTCAGAGTGACCGGCGATCCTCATTCCATATGCATCAATCTTCTTCAAGCTCCGTCGGAACGTCAAACTCATCTTGAAGACTTTCACTTTCCATCGCGGCAATTTCTGCATATTGGACGCCGTTGAGCTGATGGCGATAAGCCAAATAGGCATGGCGGGCTGCGGCCTCATCGTTGCCATCATCATCAGCGCTCGCTGCAGCCATGTGGTGCTTGGCACTGGCCTGGAAATGATGTGCTGCCATACGGTGATAGTCACCGATGGTGTCTGAATCTTCATCAAAAGCGTCATCCATCGTGGGGGCGTTGTTTTCGGTCATGGCCTAATCTTTCTTGATTGAATCACGGCAAGTCGCCGCGCGCCCATGATGATGCAAGCTGGTGAATCTTGGATGACAGCCCTCCAAATCTGCAAAATCTCTGAAATCCAGTGCTTTTTCAGTTGGCTGCTCAATCTGGGCGCGCTGGGCCGATAGGCCTCGCAACCAGTTGAACGACACCCTAGAAGTCAGGAGGCCTTCAGGTCTTTCATGCCGGCTAAGCCACGTGGCACACAACTAGAGCAGGCCGGCACCGGTTCGACGCGGCGCGTAAACCGGTCTAATTCATTCAAAAAGTCCGCCCTTGTTTTTTCGGGCCAGTGGGATAGCCAAAGTGAAATATAGCCCGCTACGATCGGTGCGGCGTAACTGGTGCCCACGCCACCATAAGGTGCGGAGGGGCGATCTTGGCCGTTGATCAGATGTTCGTAACTGGCCACTTTCAGTTTGTTCATCGACCATTGCTCATCACCTGACAAGGCCGGTCCACCCCCTGGCGCGTAGATCACGGTGCGCGGATCCAGAGCCGAGTAGTCTGCAATGCGGTTATGTGCATCCAAGGCGCCTACCGAAATCACGCCTTTGCAATTGGCAGGCTCTTGCAATTTTTTCTGAAAATTGTTGCCTGCAGCAACGACAACAAAGATGTTTTTCTCCGTCAACCGATAAATCAGATTTTGTAACTCCTCGCTACACACTGAAAATCCACCCGACAGGCTGAGATTGATGATCCGCGCCGGGTTGGGGTTGTCCGAAACGCCGATCACCGGTAAGCCTGCCGACCAGGCAATCGCATCGAGCAGATCTTGGCGCGAGGTTGCGCAAGCGCCAAACAATCGTATGGGCACAATCTGGGCCTGCGGGTTCACACCCAGCACTCCGCCCGCGCCGTTGCCAGCGATCAAACTAGCCACCTCGGTGCCATGCGTTCGAAAAGAAGCGGGCGGGACTTTTTCGCCGCACCGGGTATCGCGCTCGTCAGGGCTGTAATCTGGCGATCTGGTTTTGCGAAAATTCAAGTCCGCGGAGACCATGTCATAACCGGGCAATAAGCGCCCGCTCAGACTGGGGTGGCTGGCAATCACGCCGCTGTCGATCACCGCCACCACTATGCGGTGCGGTCCGGGTTGGTTGCCTGCCGTGTTGATCGCCGAAGGGGAGGCTTGCGCGCCATCGACGCGGCCCAAATGCCACGGTATTTCCTCTGCCCAAGCAGCACCCCAGCAAAGCACCAGGGCGCAAGTGGCTATGGCAACCCTTACTCTGGGCCCAGCGAGGCCTTCGATGCATCGACGACCCAATGACATTGGACTGACGAGATTCAAATTGGAGATACTTGAAATAGACATCATGAAACACCTGTGCTTACCGAACGAATACCGCTTGCCATGGTTGGCAATGGGGAGACCTATCAGTGAAGCTCAGCTTATGCGTTTTGATGTGTAAACTCAACCTTATGACAATTATCAATAAAAATGCA
>JAEMRG010000021.1 GCA_016463455.1 Rhodoferax sp. | reverse complement strand
TTACGCACTGATTAGCGACACATTGGGGCATCTTTGGGGGCCGCAGGTCCAGTTAGTGGAGGCGGGCCAGCCGGTTGCGCGGCGCACCCGCCAGGTACTGGAAGCGGCCGATCTACTGCAAGCGCCAAGCGGGGGGACAGCCCATGCGCCCGTATCCCCCAATACGCAGTGCTTGAGCACTGGCGATCCGGCATTGCTGGACCAAGCGCTTCAAGATTGGCAGGTCGGCGGGCCCAGCCTGCGCGCCAGCGCCTTGGTTTTACCCTAAGATCATGCAGATGAAAGTGGCCTGTCCGACAGGAATCGAACCTGTGACCTACAGCTTAGAAGGCTGTTGCTCTATCCAACTGAGCTACGGACAGCAAGACGCGCCAGCGGCGCAAATGAAAAAGCCAAAGACAGTGCTTTGGCAAGTATATTGGTCGGGGCGAAAGGATTCGAACCTTCGACCCTCTGGTCCCAAACCAGATGCGCTACCAGGCTGCGCTACGCCCCGACTGGCGCATTCTAACCTCCCGCCTATTTTGCATTGGGCTCGGAGGCGCTGCCGTGCGGTATGGACGGGTCATCGATGAGCACGCCTGAGCTGACCTGGATGCTAGCTGGCGACCCGTTTCCCCCCCTGAGTAGGACGTGGGGGCCGGACAGCGATGCGCCGGGCTTGCTGGCAGCGGGTGGCGCGCTGGACGTGGAAACCTTGCGCGATGCCTACGCGCGTGGGGTGTTCCCCTGGTTTAATGAAACCCAGCCTACGCTGTGGTGGAGCCCAGACCCCCGTATGGTGTTGGCCACGGGTGAATTCAGGATCCACGATTCGCTGAAAAAAACCTTGCGCCGTTTTCTGCAGGATGGGCGTTGTGAGATCCGAATGAACAGCGATTTTGCGGGGGTTATACGCCAGTGCGCAAAAGCGCCGCGTCAAGGGCAAGACGGCACCTGGATTGTCCCGGCCATGGTTGAGGCCTATATCGACTTTCACCATGCAGGCTATGCCCATAGCGTGGAAACCTGGGTCGATGGCGACATGGTGGCGGGCCTGTACTTCGTGGCGATGGGTCGGGCCGTGTATGGCGAATCCATGTTTACCAAGATACGCGATGGCTCCAAAATTGCGCTTTCCGCGCTGATTGCCCACTGTCGCGCACACGAGGTGCCACAGCTGGACTGCCAGCAAGTGACCGCCCACCTGTCGCGCCTGGGCGCGCGCCCGGTGCAGCGCGCGCAATTCCTTGCTACCATGCACTCCGCCAGGGCGCAAACCCCCGTCCAGTGGGAATTTACCGCCGACAGCTGGAAGCATTTGCTGCAAGCCCACTGACCAGCCGCCATGACCCATCTTCACGATCTGCCGCTGCAGACCCTGCAGTTTTACTCTACCGCACCGTATGAGTGTAGTTACCTGGACGCTCGCCAGGCACGCTCCCAAGTAGCCACGCCCAGCCACTTGATAGATAACAGCACCTATTCAGGCCTGGTGGAGAACGGCTTTCGCCGCAGCGGTATGTTCACTTACCGCCCCTACTGTGATGGCTGCCAAGCCTGCGTGCCTTTACGGGTGCCGGTGGCCCGGTTTTCCCCCAGTCGCAGCCAGCGCCGGGCGCTCACGCAACACGGCAATCTGCAAGTTCGGGTGCAAAGCCTGGGCTTTTCACAAGAGCACTACGAGCTGTATCTGCGCTACCAGCACCAACGCCATTCCGGCGGTGGCATGGAAGAGGACAGCGTGAGCCAATACACGCAGTTTTTACTTCAAAGCCGGGTCAATTCGCGCTTGGTTGAATTCCGCGAGCCGGGAGAGGGTCAAAGCGTCGGCACACTGAAAATGGTGTCTATCCTGGATGTGCTGGACGACGGAATTTCAGCGGTATACACCTTTTACGAGCCGCAGGCCGATGCGAGCTTTGGCACGTACAACGTGCTGTGGCAATTGCAACAGGCCAAATCGCTTGGTTTGTCTTATCTGTATTTGGGTTACTGGATAGCGCAAAGTCAGAAAATGAACTACAAAATGCGTTTCGCACCCTCCCAAATTTTGGTGGATGGTCGCTGGCAGGACAGTGCGTCTTTGCCGAGCGAATCGAGGTGAAATTTATTAAATTCCCGCTAATTGTTAGCCGGCCCTTGCTATAGCGCAAAATCAGGTTTTCCAATTCGCTGCCCATGACCAAACAAGACTCCAACAGCCCCTTGGCGCCATCGGTACAAGTCATCGAGCGCATGTTTACGCTGATAGACGTACTGGCATCGCGCGAAGAAGCGATGACACTCAAAGACATTAGTGACAAAGCCGGTCTGCACCCCTCCACCGCACATCGCATTTTGAACGACCTGGTGCTGGGCCGCTTTGCGGACCGCCCGCAACCGGGCAGCTATCGCCTGGGTATGCGCTTGCTTGAATTGGGCAACCTGGTCAAAGGTCGCCTGAATGTCCGTGATGCAGCGATTGCACCCATGCGCGAGTTACATAAGCTGACCCAGCAACCGGTCAACCTGAGTATGCGCCAGGGCGACGAAATTATTTACGTGGAGCGCGCTTACAGCGAGCGCTCTGGCATGCAAGTCGTACGGGCCATTGGTGGACGGGCACCCTTGCATCTCACCTCCGTTGGCAAGCTATTCCTCGCCGCAGACGACCCGCAGCGCATACGCGCTTATGCGACCCGCACCGGATTGAAGGGCCACACCAAAAACAGCATTACCGAGTTGGCTACGTTAGAACGCGAGTTATCTCGGGTGCGTCAGTATGGCCAAGCCAGCGACAACGAAGAATTAGAGCTAGGTGTGCGCTGCATGGCCGCAGGCATTTACGATGACCAGAACAAACTCATCGCTGGTTTGTCGATCTCTTCACCGTCCAGCCGCATGGAGGACAGTTGGATGCCGCGTCTCAAAGAAACGGCGAAGGAAATTTCCACAACTTTGGGCTTTAGCGATCGCTAAACAATAGCCTGGTAGCCGGCTTAGTTTGGCGCCTAGGAAAAATCCCAGAGGCTGGGCCGGGACTTAGTGCCTGATTGGCGTACCCGGCAATTCAAGTGCGGCAACCGGGGACACGCGGGTACTGCCCATGGGTGCTGATTCCATCCAGCGGCGCACCCGCTCCGCATCGCCAATACGGCTGAGTTTGCCAGCGGAATCCAGAAAAACCATAATGATTTTTCGACCGGCCACTTTGACCTGCATCACCAGGCACTGACCAGCCTCAGAGATATACCCGGTTTTTTGCAGTCCGATATCCCAGTCAGGATTTTTTACCAGGCGATTGGTGTTATTGAACTGCAAGGTGCGCCGTCCCACTTCCACTTGGTGACCGGGCGACGTGGAATACTCGCGCAAGGTGGAGTCGGCATAAGCGTAATTGACCAAAATAGCAAGGTCTTTGGCACTTGATTGGTTTTTGCTGGAGAGCCCGGTCGGCTCCACATAACTGGTGGCGGCCATGCCTAGCTCTGCGGCTTTGGCGTTCATAAGGCTAACGAAATGAGGCATTCCTCCGGGGAAGGTTCGGCCCAGCGCATAGGCAGCGCGGTTCTCGCTAGACATCAGCGCCAAATGCAACAACTCTCCCCGGCTAAGTCTGGTGCCCACAGTCAGGCGAGAACGGCTGCCCTTTTCCATGTCTACGTCATCCTGACTGATGGTGATTAAGTCATCCATCGGAAGACGCGCTTCGCTGATCAGCACGCCTGTCATCAATTTGGTGAGCGAGGCAATCGGGAGCACTGCCAGTTCATTTTTGTGCAACAAGACCTCTTTGGTGTCTTGGTCAATCACGAAAGCCACGCTGGACTTGAGCGCCAGCGCATCAGGGGCGCGGTGCAAGCCGGCGACATCACCAAAACTTGGCTTTTTCGCAACCTGCTTCCTGGCTTTGCTCTTTACCGGCGCTTTCCCGAAATTTTTCGCCTTAACCCATTTGCTCTTTATTTGCTGGCTGGGCGGAACCACGCGGCCCTTGCGCTTGACATCCTGCGCGGCAAAGGTCATGCCTAAGCAAAGCAAAAGTGACAATAAAGTTAAAAGTTTTTTAGCCAATGTGCACCGAATACGACTTTTTAGGCGCTAAACCCGCGCTTCCGTCAATTAAAAATTGCATTTTAATCAAAAAATATAACAAATCAAGCACTTACATGAGAAACATGATGCAAATTCATGTAAATCTACAACTAAGCCCGGACTGCAGGAGGATTGGACTTGTTTTTCAGCTGCTTGAGGACGCTCAAGTACGCTTTTGAAGAGGCCACCACAATGTCCGGGCGCGTGCCTGTTAAGTCGACCTTGCGCCCCCTGATTTGCAAATATGGCTTCACCGGATCGCGGCGTTGGGTGTGCCGCTGTGGGGATTGACGCCGTGGTACGGCAATTTATTTATGCATCCCGCGCTCATCGGGCTCATCCGTTGAGGTGCTGATCACGCTGACCGGAACGCCTCGGAATTTACGTATCCCGTAGACCACGTAGCCGCTGAAACCATACACCACAAAAATTCCTAGCATCACCGTCGGTGGGTCGATATTGATAATGGCGATCCCCAAGGCGATCAAAACAATAACGGCGAAAGGCACGCTTTGCTTCATGCTGACGTCTTTAAAGCTGTAAAACGGGAGGTTGGTCACCATGGTGAGTCCGGCGTACAGCACCCAGGCGAACATAAACCAAGCCACCGAGGCTGGTGCAATGCCCAGGTCGGTACACCACCAGATGAAGCCGGCGACCAAGGCCGCCGCAGCGGGCGACGGAAGCCCTTGGAAATAGCGCTTGTCGACCACATGGGTGTTCACATTGAAACGAGCCAATCGCAAGGCCGCACAAGAACAATACACAAAAGCGGCAAACCAACCCCATTTACCCAAGCCCTTAAGCACCCATTCGTAGGACACCAGGGCCGGCGCGGCGCCAAAGGACACCATGTCCGACAGTGAATCCATTTGCTCGCCAAAAGCACTTTGGGTGTTGGTCATGCGGGCCACGCGTCCATCTAAGCTGTCCAACACCATGGCGCAAAAAATGCCGATGGCGGACTGATCGAAATGCCCTTGCATGGCCATGACCACCGCATAAAAGCCGCCAAACAAAGCCGCTAAAGTAAATAAATTGGGAAGGACGTAAATGCCTTTGCGCCGTTTGCGCACAAAAACCGGCTCGTCGCCGTCAGCCTGCGTGTTTTCGTCCATGCAATGATCCTGGTGTAATTCAGATGGGGCGTGCGGCCGGGCGCTACTGTTACCGCACACCGAATGCAGTGTACGCTGAGCCAGCCCAGGCGGCATATCTCTTGGAACGCCAAAGGCCACCCTAGTGGCCTTTGGACGCCGTCTCCATTGCGGCAGAGCCGGATTAGTTTCGGGTTTGGTCCACCAGCTTGTTTTTCTTGATCCACGGCATCATCGCGCGCAAGGTCTCGCCGACCTGCTCAATCTGGTGCTCCGCGGTCAAACGGCGGCGACTCAACAGGGTTGGGGCTCCCGCCTTGTTTTCCAAGATAAAGCTCTTGGCGTATTCGCCGGTTTGAATGTCTTTGAGGCACTGGCGCATGGCCGCTTTGGTCGCGTCCGTCACGATGCGCGGGCCAGTGACATATTCACCGTACTCGGCATTGTTGGAGATCGAATAATTCATGTTGGCGATGCCGCCCTCATAAATCATATCCACGATCAACTTGAGCTCGTGTAGGCATTCGAAATAGGCCATTTCGGGCGCATAACCGGCTTCCACCAGAGTTTCAAAACCGGCTTTGATCAGTTCTACCGTTCCACCGCACAAAACGGCTTGTTCGCCGAACAAGTCCGTCTCCGTCTCTTCGCGGAAATTGGTTTCAATGATGCCGGCCTTGCCGCCGCCATTGGCCATGGCGTAGCTCAGCGCCATATCGCGCGTGCGGCCCGATTTGTCTTGGTGCACTGCGATCAGATGGGGCACACCGCCGCCTTGGGCATAGGTTCCGCGCACAGTATGGCCGGGCGCCTTGGGCGCGACCATCCAGACGTCCAAGTCGGCGCGGGGACTGACCAGGCCGTAATGCACGTTAAATCCGTGGGCAAACACCAGCGACGCACCCGATTTAATGTTGGGCTCGATATCCTGGGTATAAACCGTACCGATTTGCTCATCGGGCAGCAAAACCATCACCACATCGGCTGCGCGCACGGCATCTGCCACTTCGGCGACTTCTAAGCCCGCTTTTTCCACCTTAGGCCAAGATGCGCCGCCTTTGCGTAGGCCAACAACGACTTTCACACCGCTGTCATTCAAATTTTGGGCATGGGCATGTCCCTGGCTGCCATAACCGATGATGGCCACCGTTTTACCTTTGATCAGGCTCAGGTCGCAGTCTTTGTCGTAATACACCTTCATGCTTTTCTCCGAAAAATAATGGCGTCCTGCGCCAAGTTACAAAATCAATTCAAGCGGCTCGCAATGCGCTGTAAGGTGCACGCCGCGAACCCCCCTGCGCTCACACGCGCAACACCCGCTCACCGCGTCCTATGCCACTGGCACCCGTGCGCACCGTCTCCAAAATAGCGTCCGTCTCGATCGCCTGCAAAAACGCATCATTTTTTGCCTGGTCGCCGGTCAACTCTATGGTGTAGCTTTTGTCCGTCACGTCGATGACCCGGCCACGGAAAATATCGGCCATGCGCTTCATTTCCTCGCGCTCTTTGCCGACAGCGCGTACCTTGACGATCATGAGTTCGCGCTCGATGTACGCGCCTTCGGTCAAATCCACCACCTTGACCACCTCGATCAGGCGATTCAAATGTTTGGTGATTTGCTCAATCACGTCGTCCGAGCCATTGGTCTGCAAGGTCATGCGCGACAAGCTAGGGTCCTCGGTGGGTGCCACCGTTAATGACTCAATGTTGTATCCACGCGCAGAAAACAAGCCGACCACACGGGACAGGGCGCCGGGTTCGTTTTCCAGCAAAACAGCGATGATGTGTTTCATAAAAATAGACGCCTCTTTTCACCGCCCTCCCCTGCGCGCGGTAACGCACAGGCTTGACAAGCAATAGATTTGTCAGTCAGTGGTTAATTAAATGCCAACTTTGGCGCTTACAGGTCTTCCGAACCTAGCAGCATTTCGGTAATGCCCTTGCCCGCTTGCACCATGGGGAAGACGTTTTCTGTCGGGTCGGTCCGAAAATCCATGAACACAGTGCGATCCTTCAGGCGCCGTGCCTCGCGCAAAGCCGGCTCCACGTCTTGCGGGCGCTCAATCAGCATCCCCACATGACCGTAGGCCTCGGCAAGTTTCACGAAATTGGGCAGGGCATCCATGTAGCTATGGCTATAGCGGCCTTCATACTCCACCTCTTGCCATTGGCGCACCATACCTAAAAAACGGTTGTTCAACGAGACAATTTTGATCGGTGTGTTGTATTGCAAGCAGGTTGAAAGCTCCTGAATACACATCTGTACCGAGCCTTCACCCGTAATACAAAACACCTCGCTCTCGGGCTTGGCCAGCTTGATGCCCATAGCGTAAGGAATACCCACGCCCATGGTGCCCAGGCCACCCGAATTAATCCAGCGGCGGGGTTGGTCAAAGCGGTAATACTGCGCCGCCCACATCTGGTGCTGCCCGACGTCCGATGTGATGTAGGTATCGCCATCCTTGGTCATATTCCACAGGGTCTCGACCACATACTGGGGCTTGATTACATCGCCTTTGCCATGGTCATATTTCAGGCACTGGCGCGCGCGCCAGCCTTCAATCGTGTCCCACCAGGCGCCCAGCGCATGGGCGTCGGGCTTGACTGTGCTTTCCCTGATCATTGCGATCAGTTCATTTAGCACTTCTTTGACGTCACCAACGATGGGGATGTCCACCTTCACGCGTTTGGAAATGCTGGATGGATCGATATCAATATGGATAATCTTGCGCTCGTTTTGCGCGAAATGCTTGGGGTTGCCGATCACTCGGTCATCAAAGCGCGCGCCAACGGCCAACAATACATCGCAGTTTTGCATGGCATTGTTTGCTTCAATCGTGCCATGCATCCCCAGCATGCCCAGGAACTTGCGGTCCGAGGCCGGGTAAGCGCCCAAGCCCATCAGGGTGTTGGTGCAAGGGTAGCCCAGCATATCTACCAGGGTTCGCAATTGGATCGAGGCATCACTGAGCAAAACGCCGCCGCCGGTGTAGATATACGGACGCTTGGCCGCGAGTAAGAGTTGCAACGCTTTTCGGATCTGCCCGCCGTGGCCTTTACGCACCGGGTTATAGGAGCGCATTTCCACGCTGGCGGGGTAGCCTTTGTAGGGAACTTTCTTGAAGGACACGTCCTTGGGAATATCGACCACGACCGGACCGGGACGGCCGCTACGCGCAATATGGAAGGCCTTTTTCATAATGTCCGCCATATCGCGGGCATCTTTGACCAAAAAATTGTGCTTCACAATAGGGCGTGTAATGCCCACGGTATCGCACTCTTGGAAAGCGTCTAGGCCGATGGCGTGGGTTGGCACCTGCCCGGTGATGATCACCATGGGAATGCTGTCCATATAGGCGGTGGCAATGCCAGTCACCGCATTGGTGACGCCCGGCCCCGACGTTACCAAAGCAACGCCGACCTCACCAGTCGCTCTGGCATAGCCGTCAGCAGCGTGCACCGCCGCCTGCTCATGGCGCACCAGCACGTGCTGAATCGTGTTTTGCTTATAAAACGCGTCGTAAATATGAAGTACTGCGCCGCCCGGATAGCCCCAAACGTACTGGACATTCTCGGCCTGAAGGGCCTTGATCAAAATCTCGGCACCGCGCAATTCTGGGACACTAGCGGATTTAGGGTTTGTCGCAGCAGCGGCAGCAGAGGCCAATTCGGCCTTAGATATTTCCATGATGAACCTTTGCGAATTTCTCTGACGAAACACCTTGGGTGCCCCTTCGTAAACACTTTTGGTGCCTCGTCGGGACTTAAGATTTTGGCCATGAACGCATTGAATGCTGCGCCGGACCAGAACCCGTTTGCTTTTTGAACGAAAGGCGCATTATGGCATCAATTAGGAGTCGCACCTGGCAGACAAATCCAGAACACTGCCGCGGTGCGATAATTTGCGCACGCTTATGAGACTCACCTGCAAGCAAACGACCCCACAAGCGGCTTGGAGGCCTTTTGGCAACTGAACGCGAACTCGATGCGTTCTTGCGTGGCGTTGAAAAGCGGGCGTTTAAGCGGACTTTTTACCATGTGCGCAACGAAGAGTCCGCACTAGATATCGTGCAGGACAGCATGATGAAACTTGCCGAGCACTATGGGCACAAATCGCCTGAGGAACTGCCCATGCTGTTCCAGCGGATTTTGAGTAATACCACCTTGGACTGGTTCCGCCGCCAAAAGACCCGTAACGCGCTTTTCACCCCCTTAGGCGACTTTGACAGCGCACTGGGCTACGGCGAATTCGACGTTTTGGAGGCTTTGATCTCGAATACTGACAATCTCCAGCAGGAAAGTAGCCAATCACAGGCCGAGCGGGCCCAAACTTTGCACGCCATAGAGTTGGAGATTCAAAATCTACCCACACGTCAACGGGAGGCCTTCCTGATGCGTTACTGGGAGGAGCTGGATCTGGCGGAAACCGCCTCCGCCATGGGCTGCTCCCAGGGGAGCGTCAAGACGCACTGCTCCCGGGCGGTGAGTGCATTGGCTAAAGCTTTACGATTAAAGGGGATTGATCCATGAAAATATTTACTGAGCCAACCGACACGGTTAGCCCCACCGAGGCGCACTTCGGCGCCCGGATCGCCGCTCGCCTGGAAGAGGGTTCGCTGGATCTGCCCCGCAGTATTGCCGAACGTCTGCGTGCGGGTCGGATGCAGGCGCTGGCAAAACGCCGCGTCACCGAGCTCCAGCTAGCGCCTGTGCTGGCCGGTACGCAAAATGCTACTGAAACTTTGGGTGCACACCCGCGGAGTTTTTGGACCCGTGCCTCCGCCCTTTTGCCCTTTCTGGCCCTAGTCCTGGGTTTAGTGACCATCGCAGCGCTACAAGACCAGGAACGGGCTTATGAGTTGGCTGAGGTCGATGCCGAGTTGCTGACAGCCGATTTGCCGCCGACCGCCTACACCGATCCCGGCTTTCTGCAGTACCTGAAAAAGGCTGCACAGGAATAGAATCGGGGACTCAACGTCCCCATGCACTTTTTGGCACACTTCAAATCTTCATTGCTTGCTTGGCTAGGCGCCTGCGCGCTGATTTTGCTTACAGGCGCAGCTGCCGCACAGGCTGTAAACAATGGGCCACTGGCAAGTGGCACGGTCATTACTGACTCAGAACCGCGCTGGGAACAGCTTAGCGACGCTGAGCAACAGTCCCTCCAGCCCCTGGCTTCGATTTGGAGCAGCTTATCCCAAGCCCACCGGCGCAAATGGCTGGCACTGGCCAAAAATTATGCCGCCATGGGCGAGGCGGACCGAGAAAAGTTGCAAAGCCGAATGGCCGAATGGTCCGCCTTGAAACCCAAAGAGCGGGAACAGGCCCGCTTGAATTTTGCGCAGACCAAGAAGCTTCCCCCCGATGCCCGCGCAGCCACTTGGGAAGCTTACCAAGCACTCTCCGACGAGGAACGGCGTGTTTTGCTGGACAAGGCCCCGAAAAAGCCTAGCGGCGCGGCTATTGCGGCCAAGCCCGTCGCACCCAGAAAATTGGCGGAAGTACCGGTGACCCGCAAAACGCCCGAGCAGGTGAAGGCTTCGTCCAATCCGCGGCCCGCGATTGACCGCTACACCTTACTTCCAAAAAAGGACAGCGCAGCGTCCAACTAATGCATTTGCTGGGCCTAGCCTTTGCCCTTTAGCACCCTTCTGATGTCTCACCCCACCACCATAGAAAACCCTGCGGACCCAACGCCCGGCCTGTGGCGGCGTATGGCTTGCTGGGTCTACGAAGGCATGCTGCTTTTTGGTGTCGTATTTATCGCAGGCTACCTGTTTGGCACATTGACCCAAACGCGCAATGCCATGGACAACCGGACCGCGCTACAGGTTTTTGTATTTCTCGCCCTGAGTGCCTATTTCGTGATTTTCTGGACCCGCGGGCAAACACTGGCGATGAAGACCTGGCATATCCGCGTCGTCGATGCCCAGGGCGTACTGATTTCCCGCCGTCGGGCCTTGCTGCGTTATGCGCTGTCCTGGGTTTGGGTGCTACCGCCTTTAGCCCTGGCCTGGGCGGCGGCTTTGCCTGCGGGCGCGCAAGTACTGGTATTTCTGTTGTGGGTTACAGCCTGGGCCGGTAGCAGCGGGCTTGCGCCGCAAAGGCAGTTTTGGCACGACATCGCGGCGGGTACGCGGCTGATTCACTACAAACCAGTCGAAACCGCAGCCAAGGGCTCCGGCACTTAGGCCTGGCCCTTTGTGGCCCGAATCAAACGGCGGACTCGTCCTGCTCACCGGTACGAATGCGCACCACGCGCTCCACCGAGGTCACAAAAATCTTGCCGTCTCCGATCTTGCCGGTATAGGCCGCCTTAACGATGGCATCCACACAGCGGTCCACGTCATCGGTCTTGACCACCAACTCCACCTTAACCTTCGGCAAAAAATCCACCACGTATTCGGCGCCACGGTACAGCTCAGTATGGCCCTTTTGGCGTCCAAAACCCTTGACTTCGGTGACGGTTAAACCGCTGGCCCCGCATTCAGCAAGCGCCTCGCGCACCTCTTCCAACTTAAACGGTTTAATGATTGCGGTAATTTGTTTCATGGCGGGTCCCCAAAGTTAGAAAAGCGGATTCAGGCGCGAAAGCGATTGGTAATAGGATAACGCCAATCTTTACCAAAGCTGCGGTGACTGACGCGAATTCCGGGAGGCGCCTGGCGGCGCTTGTATTCGTTAATCTGAATGAGCCGGGTAACCCGCTCCACGTCGCTAGCGCTGTAGCCGGCGGCCACGATGTCGGCGATGCTTTGGTCGTTCTCCATATAGCGCTCAATAATGGCGTCCAGCACTTCGTAGGGCGGCAAGCTGTCCTGGTCGGTCTGTTCGGGCCGCAGCTCGGCGCTGGGGGGGCGGGTAATGATGCGCTCCGGAATAGGCTCTCTACGCGTTTCATAAGGGTCATGCTGATTGCGCCAACGCGCCATAGCGAAGACTTGCATCTTGGGCAAGTCTTTGATCACAGCAAAACCTCCGGCCATATCGCCGTACAGTGTGCAATAGCCGGTGGCCATTTCCGATTTGTTGCCCGTGGTCAGCACCATGGAGCCAAACTTATTGCTTAAGGCCATTAGCAAGGTACCGCGTATGCGGGCCTGGATGTTTTCTTCGGTGCTGTCTTCAGCACGGCCTGCAAATTCGCCAGATAGCGAAGCCTTGAAGGCCTCAAACTCGGGTCGTATGGAAATCTCGTCGTAGCGCACGCCCATGCGCCCAGCCATGTCGCGCGCATCCAGCCAGCTAATGTCTGCGGTATAGGGCGAGGGCATCATGACCGCACGCACCCTATCGGCACCCAGCGCATCGACCGCAATAGCCAGCACCAGCGCCGAATCGATCCCGCCCGAAAGGCCTAGCAATACGCCAGGGAAACGGTTTTTTTCCACGTAATCGCGAACGCCCAAAACCAATGCATCCCACAAATCCGCCTCTTGCGACCGCTGCGGCTCGGTGGTAGCTGTCCAAGTAGAGGGGGGCGAACTGGACGCGAGTGCGCAGGCGAACAAGGATTCCTGAAAACTGGCGGCCCGGCCTTGTACCTGGCCCTTTGCGTCCAACACAAACGAACGCCCCTCAAACACCAGTTCATCCTGTCCGCCCACCAGATGCGCATAGACCAGCGGCAAGCCAGTGGAGCGGCAGCGCTCGGCCATGGCCTGTTCGCGCTGATAGCCCTTGCCCAGATGAAAGGGCGAGGCATTAATCACGGCCAGAAGCTGCGCCCCCGCCGCCTTGGCCGCCAGGGCTGGGCCCGCGAACCAGGCGTCTTCACAAATCAGCAGGCCTACACGCACCAAAGCATGCGCGGGACCGGCTTCAAACACACAGGTCTTGCTGCCGGGGGCAAAGTAACGGCGTTCGTCAAACACCTGGTAGTTGGGTAGCTGCTGCTTGGCATAGGTGGCCACCACCTTCCCTTCACGCAACACGCTAGCGCAGTTAAAACGCTGGGTAATGGAAACTGAGGTGCCCCGCTGGTCGGCACCCTGGGGATGCCCCACCACCACGCACATGTCTTGAAGACCCGCTAACTGCGCGGTCAGCGATTTCAAGGCATCATCGCAGGCCTGCATAAAGGCGGGGCGCAAATACAGGTCTTCGGCGGCATAGCCGCACAGCGACAATTCAGGCGTCAGCAGCAATCGGGCGCCTTGCGCATGGGCCTGATGTGCGGCGTCTAGTATTTTCTGCGCGTTGCCGCTCAGGTCACCTACGATGAAGTTGAGTTGGGCAACGCAAATTTTGAGAGTCATGTACGAATGCTTATGAAAACAGCGGCGCGGCGAGGGCCATCAGGCGCCGTCCCGGCCTTCTTTAGGGTTCTGCATGGGCCGCAATGATTATGTCACCCGGGTGCACGATTCAGTCTGCGCCATCGACGCTACGCTGTGGGATGCCTTGTTGGCCGATCACCCCGATGCCAGCCCTTTTATGCGCCACGCCTACCTGGCGGCATTGGAGCAAAGCACCAGCGCCTGCCCTTCCACAGGCTGGAAACCGGTTTGCATCTGCCTGGAGCAGGACGGCGCCTTGCTTGGCACCTGCATGCTGTACGAGAAAGACCATTCGTATGGCGAATATGTGTTTGACTGGGCCTGGGCCAACGCCTACCAGCAGCACGGGCTGGCCTACTACCCAAAAGCGACGGTAGCGGTTCCTTTCACGCCAGTGCCCGGCGCCCGTTTGTTGGCCCGCGACGCTGCAGCCCGGCAGGCACTCATTGCAGCTTTGATCGCTTACAGCCAGGATAGGGAGATGTCATCGCTGCATTTGTTATTCGTTTCTCCACAGGATGCCCAAGCCTGCGCTGATAGCGGCCTGCTGCTACGCCACACGGTGCAATTCCATTGGACCAATACCAGGCCCGGATTCACCGACTTCGACGCCTTTTTGACCAGCCTGTCGCAAGACAAGCGCAAAAAAATCCGTCAGGAACGACGTAAAGTGCAAGACGCAGGCGTGCAATTTCGCTGGGCCCAGGGGCCCGACATCTGTGATGCCGACTGGGATTTTTTCTATCGCTGCTACGCGCGTACCTACTTGGAACACGGCAATGCGCCCTACCTCAGCCGCACTTTCTTTGCCGCTATGCAGCGTGATATGCCGGAAAACTGGTTATTGTTTGTAGCCGAGCGCGCGGGCCAGCCTATCGCCAGCAGCCTGATCGGGCTGAGCAGCGCCAGTTTGGATGGCGCCCAGCCTCGCGTGGCCTATGGGCGCTACTGGGGTGCGCTGGAGCGTGTGGATTGCTTGCACTTCGAGGCCTGCTATTACCAGCCCCTGCAGTGGTGCATAGACCATGGCTACGCACGCTTTGAGGGCGGCGCCCAGGGCGAGCACAAAATGGCGCGTGCCCTGATGCCAGTGAAAACGAGCAGCGCCCATTGGCTGGCGCACCCAGCTTTCGCCGATGCAGTTGCACGTTTTCTAGAGCGCGAAGGGGAAGGCATTCAACAGTACATGGGGCACCTGCAACAGCGCTCGCCATTTAAGGGCATGCCCGCAGAACCTCAATAAGCAGTGTGGCCGACCAAGGTGCAAGTACTGCATCACCCCGATCTGGCCACAGGATGATCGCCTAGGTGATTAAGTGGCCTGCTCTTTTTGGTAACTCGCCATGCCTTCTGCAATTTCTTGGTGCGCTGCCTCGGGCCCTTCCCAGCCCAAAATTTTCACCCATTTGCCCTCCTCCAGGTCTTTGTAATGCTCAAAGAAATGGGCGATGGTTTTCAAGCGCAGCGGGTTCAGGTCAGCAGGCTTTTGCCATTGGGTATAGACCGACAAGATTTTATCGATAGGCACCGCCAGTACCTTGCCATCCATACCGGCCTCATCTTCCATTTTGAGGATACCGATGGCGCGGCAAGTTACCACCACACCCGGGATTAAGGGCACCGGCGTAATGACCAGCACATCGACCGGATCGCCATCGCCGGAGATGGTCTTGGGCACATAGCCGTAATTG
>JAEMRG010000210.1 GCA_016463455.1 Rhodoferax sp. | reverse complement strand
AGGTGCCCCTGCGCGTCGATAAAGCCGGCGTCATTGGTGTGGTACCAACCGTCAGCGCTTAAAACTTCGGCAGTAGCCTCGGGGTTTTTGTAATAGCCGCGCAGCAGGCCCGGCGACTTCACCAAAATTTCACCGCTGTCATCGACCTTGATTTCCACGCCTTCACAGGGCACGCCCACGGTATCGGCATGCGCCTCGTTATCGGGCTGCAGGCAGACGAATACGGCGGTTTCGGTGGAGCCGTACAGCTGCTTCAGGTTGACTCCGATCGAGCGGTAAAAGCTAAACAAATCGGGCCCGATAGCTTCGCCAGCGGTATAGGCGACGCGCACGCGGCTAAAGCCAAGGTTATTGCGCAGAGGGCCGTACACCAGCAGATCGCCCAAGGCGTACAAAGCGCGGTCCACCATAGACACGTGCCCACCACTGCTGAGCACCGGCCCCACGCGCTTGGCTAAGCGCATGCACGCGTGGAACAAGCTGCGCTTGGGTGCCGAGGCGTCTTCCATGCGGATCATGACGCTGGTGAGCAAGCCTTCAAACACACGCGGTGGGGCAAAGTAATAGGTCGGGCCGATTTCTTTCAGGTCGATGGTGGAGGTGGCAACCGACTCCGGGCAGTTCACGACATAGCCGCAGGACAGCCATTGCGCGTAGCTAAAAATGTTCTGACCAATCCAGGCCACCGGCATATAGGCCAGCACTTCCTCGTGCTCCGTCAGGCGGTCAAAAGTGGCACCGGCACGGGCGCGGTTGAGCAAGGTGTCATGGCTGTGCACCACGCCTTTGGGGTTACCGGTGGTGCCGGAGGTGAAGAACATGGCTGCCGTGTCGTCAGGTTTAACCTGGGCAATGGCGTCGGCAAAAAATGCAGGGTGCGCTTGCACATAGGCTTTGCCCGCTTCCTGCAAAGCGTCCATCGACAGCAAGCCGGGCTGGTCGTACTTGCGCAGGCCACGCGCTTCGTCGAAATATATATGCGTCAGTTGCGGCGCACGCTCGCGCACTTCCAAGAGCTTGTCGACTTGCTCCTGGTCTTCGGCAAAGGCAAAGCGCACTTCCGCATTGTTGATGGGGAATTCGCATTCGGCCGCCACTGCGTCCTGGTAGAGCGCCACCGGGATCGCACCCAGCGATTGGACGGCCAGCATGGTGGCATACAAACGCCGGCGGTTGGCGCCCACCACCACCATATGTTCACCCCGGCGCAAACCGGCCTGGTGTAGACCGGCGGCGAGCTGCTCTACCATGACGGCCAGTTGCGACCAGCTCAGGGTCTGCCAGATTCCGTATTCCTTCTCACGCATAGCAGGCGCATCGGGGCGCGCCTTGGCATGCTGCATGAGCAATTGCACAAACGTTGTCTGCATCGAAAAAAGTCCTTCAGTTATGCGCCTGCGCCTATGCAGAGGGCAGGACATCATTCACTTTGAATACTAAAAGGGCGTTTGACGTTTCGTTGTCGTTTGAACGACAATTGAGACAAATTCGACTAAGTGTTTTCCCTTCTCTTGCAGCCAGCTGACGAAATTCACTGCGCCAAGCGCTCGGCAGCGCGAGATGTTGACACCAAAAGGAGACCCGCCATGACCCCGGAATCTGTCCTGCACGCCCGCCGCCGTCCGCTCACCGAGTCGGAGTTGTTGGCCATCCCCTGGATGCGCTTGCTAACAGAGGAGGAGCGCGCGCGCGCCGCCACCGACCTGAAGATCGCCGAGGCCAGCCCCGGCGAAACGCTGTGCCGCACCGGCAGACCCGTAACTTACTGGTTTGGCGTGATCGACGGCCTGCTCAAAATGAGTACCGACAACGCGCAGGGCCAAACCATCACCTACACCGGCATCCCGCCGGGCGGCTGGTTTGGCGAAGGCACGGCCTTAAAGCGCGAAAGCTACCGCTACAACATCGAGACCTTGCGCAAAAGCCGTGTCGCGGGATTGCATGTGGACACTTTTCACTGGCTACTGGACCACTCCATCGGATTTAACCGGTTTGTGATGAACCAGCTCAATGAGCGTTTGGCCCAATTCATCGCCGCCAGGGAGATTGACCGTATGAACAACCCCGATGTGCGCGTGGCGCGCAGCCTGGCGGCGCTTTTTAACCCAGTGCTCTACCCCGGCGTCGGGGAGGTGCTGCGCATCACCCAGCAGGAACTGGCCTATCTGGTGGGCTTATCGCGCCAACGGGTCAATGAGGCGCTCAACACCTTGCAAGCGCAGGGCTCCATCCGCGTGGAATACGGGGGACTGCGTGTGCTTGACCTGACGGCGCTGCGCTCGCCGTCCTTGCTACCGTAATCAATAGTGCAAGCGCCATCGCTAGGCCTTGCACTGCATCCCCAGCCCCTACACTGGCGCACTACTTTCCTAGCCATTCCCAGGAGGCATGCATGCTACGTTTCGGCATCCTATCGACTGCCAAAATCGGTCGCGAAATGGTCGTCCCGGCTTTGCAGGATGCGCAAAACTGCGTGGTCAGCGCCGTAGCCAGCCGCGACCTGGGGCGTGCGCAGGCTTTTGCCGACCGCTTTGCGATTCCCCATGTATTTGCTTCCTACCAGGCCATGCTCGATTCGGACGAGATTGATGCCGTCTACATCCCACTGCCCACCTCGCAGCATGTGGAATGGAGCATCAAAGCGGCCGATGCGGGCAAACACGTTTTGTGCGAAAAACCGATTGCCTTGCACGCCGGGGCGATTGGCGAATTGATAGAGGCGCGTGAACGTAACGGGGTTTTAATCTCCGAAGCTTTTATGGTGACCTACGCGCCGGTCTGGCGCAAAGTGCGCGAGCTGCTTAACGGCGGCGCCATCGGCACGCTCAAACAGGTGCAAGGCTGCTTTAGCTACTTCAACCGCGACCCGGACAATATGCGCAACCAGCCCGACCTGGGCGGCGGCGGTCTGCCCGACATCGGCGTCTATCCCACCATCACCACCCGCTTTGTCACCAGCAAAGAAGCGCTGCGCGTGCAAGCCAGCACCGAGCGTGACCCCCTCTTTGGCACCGATGTGTATTCCTCGGTACGCGCGGATTTCGGCAGCTTTGAGCTGAGTTTTTATATTGCCACCCAGTTGGCCGCACGCCAGTCGATGGTATTTCATGGCACCGAGGGGTTTATCGAAGTGAAGTCTCCCTTTAATGCCGAGCGCTGGGGGCCGGAAGAAATAGAACTCACCAACCAGAACCACGCCCACAGCCAAATATTCCGATTCCAGGACAGCCGCCAATACAAATGCCAGGTAGAAGCCTTTGCCCGCGCCGCTAGCGGTGCCATGGAGGAGCACGTCACGCTAGAGAGCTCGCTGCACAACCAGCAAGTGATCGACGCCATCTACCGCGCCAGCGAACACGGTGGCTGGGAAACGGTATAGGCACAGGCTAAACCCAACGCGCTTGGGGTGCAGCTTTCTAGAATGGCTGTTTAGCCCCCTCTTGGAAAGCCTGCATGTCCCTCCCCCCGAAACCTCCTCCGCCAGTCGGTGGCATGCGCCGGGCGGCGCCTCCGCCTGGGCGCGCGCCCATACCCGCAGGCCAGAGCAATACGGCTGCTATGGGGCCCGACGGCAGCATGCGCTTGAACAAACGCATGGCCGAGTTGGGTATGGCCTCGCGCCGCGAAGCCGATGCCTGGATTGAAAAAGGCTGGGTCAAGGTCAATGGCCAAATCGCCGAGATGGGCATGCAAGTGGCAGCGGATGTGCGCATAGAAATAGACAAAGAGGCCAAAGGCCAGCAGGCCAAGCAAGTCACCGTCTTGATCAACAAACCGCTAGGCATTGTCAGCGGCCAGGCCGAAGACGGGCACAGCCCGGCCATCACCCTGGTGGCACCGCAAA
>JAEMRG010000209.1 GCA_016463455.1 Rhodoferax sp. | reverse complement strand
TGCACTTTTTGGCCATCGCGCATGCGGCAGAGGTGGAGTGGACGATTGAGGACTTTGAGCGTGTGCGCGTCAAAACCCCGGTGCTGTGCGACCTCAAACCCAGCGGCAAATACCTGGCGGTGGACCTGCACCGCGCTGGCGGCATTCCGCAAGTGATGAAAACTTTGCTGGTGGCCGGACTGCTACACGGTGACTGCCTGACGATTACCGGCCAGACGATTGCCGAGGTGCTCAAAGACATCCCCGATGTGCCGCGCACTGACCAGGACGTTATCCGCCCCATCCACAAACCGATGTACGCCCAAGGCCACCTGGCGATTCTGAAGGGCAACCTTTCGCCCGAAGGCTGCGTAGCCAAGATCACCGGCCTGAAGAAACCGGTCATGACCGGCCCGGCCCGCGTATTTGACGACGAGCAATCGGCACTGAAAGCCATTTTGGCCGGTAAGATCGTCGCCGGCGACGTGATGGTGTTGCGCTACCTCGGCCCCAAAGGCGGCCCTGGCATGCCCGAAATGCTGGCACCCACCGGCGCGCTGATTGGGGCCGGTCTGGGCGAGAGCGTGGGCCTGATTACCGATGGCCGTTTCTCAGGCGGCACCTGGGGCATGGTGGTAGGCCACGTGGCACCCGAAGCGGCGGTCGGCGGAACCATCGCATTCATTCACGAGGGCGACTCAATCACCATCGACTCGCACGCATTGCTGCTGCAATTGAATGTGTCGGACGAAGAAATCGCCAAACGCCGCGCCGCTTGGACGGCGCCCGCGCCGCGCTATACCCGTGGCGTGCAAGCAAAGTTCGCTTTCAATGCATCCACCGCCAGCAAAGGCGCAGTGCTGGACGACTACTAAGCCAACAAGTCTGACCACCGGGCCGTCGCGCAGCGACTAAGCCCGGGCGCGCTGGATGGCCTGTACCTGCATGTCGGCAGTGCCATCGGACAAACGGGCTTGCACACGCTGGCCGGTTTGCATGTGCGCGGTGCCCGTAAGAGGCCGGCCCGCATCGTCTTGCAACCAGGCGTAACCACGTCCCAGTACCAGTTGCGGGTCCAAAGCGCCAAGGCGCACCCCCAGATGTTCTAAGCGGCTGCGTTGGCCTTGCGCGCTCTGATTTGCCGCAGTGCGCAGCGCAGACTGCCTAGCCAGCAGCCGGGTTTGCTGCGCTTGGAATTGCTGTGCCGGCGCATAGGCCATGCGCTGCCCCAGGCCAGCCAAACGCAATTGCAAACGCCCAAGCAGCGCTGCCGGGCGGCCCGCGCGGCTGGCCATTTGATCCAGGCGCTGCGACTCACGGTCCAGCTTGCGCAGCAGGGCTTTTTGCAGACGCGATTGCATTTGCCCGCAAGCATCAAGTAACTGATCCAAGGGCATGGCACATAACTCCGCAGCGGCCGTGGGCGTCGGGGCGCGCAGGTCCGCCACAAAATCGGTAATCGTGAAATCGGTTTCGTGGCCAATGCCGCTAATCACCGGCACCGGACTTTGCGCCAGCACCCGGGCCAAGGCCTCGTCATTGAAAGACCACAGGTCTTCCATGGCCCCGCCACCGCGCACTAGCAAAATGACATCGACCTGCAAGGTGCCTGCCTGGGCAGCCGCACCTGAATCCTGCGCTTGGGCTGGCGCGGCCAAAACATACAAGGCTTGCAAAGCCTGCACCAACTCTGCCGCTGCATTTGCGCCCTGCACACTGGCCGGCGCGATTAGCACCGGGATATGGGGCACGCGCCTTTGCAAAGCGCTCACCACATCATGCAAAGCGGCTGCGCCCAGCGATGTCACCACACCGATGCCGCGCACCCGCTTTGGCAAGGGCTTTTTGCGCTCGGCCTCAAACAGACCCTCGGCGTGCAAGCGCCCCTTGAGCAGCACAAACTGCTCATACAAATTACCCTCGCCCGCTAGCACCATGGCTTCGACGACCAGTTGCAGTTCGCCACGTGGTTCGTACACGCCCAGGCGGCCCGAGACTTCGACGCGCTGGCCCTCGCGCGGCACAAAGCCCAATCCCGAGGCAGCCCGCTTGAACATGGCGCAGCGCAATTGTCCGCTGCTGTCTTTGAGCGTGAAATAGCAATGCCCGCTGGCGGCACGGACAAAACCACTGATTTCCCCCGCCACACGTACCGGGTTAAAGCGTGCCTCCAGGGCGTCGGCAATCGCATGGCACAAAGCGCCTACCGACCAAACTTGGGGCGCGGCGTGGCGCACGGGCAAAGTTTCTGACATGAAGGTTATTTGGCGTTGTTGGGCGCCGCTGAAGGACGCAAAAAGAAGGGAGAGGTCTGCACGCGCCATATTAAATTAAAAGCAAGCCTGGTCTGGCAGGTTCAAAAGTCCTTGCCTGCTGCTCCAAAACGCTGAAAGTACCCAAAGCGCGCAGGACCTGCAAGGTAAACTGAAAGCAGCCGCTAGCGCAGTCGCCAAGACCTGGGCACTGCTGACCCCCATCTATGGAAACCGCCAACCTGTGCCCATCACCAGCGCCTATGCCTTAAGCCCCCACCTCTTGGTGATTGCGCCGGTAGTCGCTGCGTGTGTGGGCGGCATCAGCCTCCTTGCTTATGCGCCGAAAGCGCCGCAGCACGCGCCCAGGCGCTGATGCCATGCGCAACCTGGCAACCCAGCTTTTGCTCCGCGCCTGGCAAGGGCGATCCTTATGGGTGTGGCCGCTGCTGCCCGTCGCCTGGCTCTACCAGCTGATCTTGCAATTTCGCCGAGCCCTGTTCGCGTTCGCTTGGCGGCGCGTCGAGCGGCCTGCGGTCTGCGTCATCGTCGTGGGCAATGTGGTGGCTGGGGGAGCCGGCAAAACGCCTACCGTACTTTCCGTGGTGGCGCATTTGCGTGCCCAGGGCTGGTCAGTGGGCATCATTTCCAAGGGCTATGGCCGCAGCGAGTCCACGACCAAAGAAGTGCTGATCGATGCGCCGGTGCAGACCGTGGGCGACGAAGCCCTGCTGCTACGCCAGCGCAGTGGCGCGCCGGTGTTTGTAGGTCCGTCACGCGAGGGCAGCCTCAAAGCGCTGCTTGGCGCCTATCCGCAGACGCGTATCGTGGTCTGCGACGACGGCTTGCAGGACTTCGGCCTGTACCGCGATGTCGAAATTTGCATGATGCCTGAGGACGGCCTGGGCAATGGCTTTTTGCTGCCTGCAGGCCCCTTGCGCGAACCCTGGCCGCGCCAACCACTGGCCTGCTCTGGCATAAACGACGCGCATCTGCTGATCCTCAGCAGCGGTACCGCCCTGCCGGGCCAATTTGCCACTCGCCGCCGCTTAGGGCCAGTCGCTAGGCAGGCCGACGGCAGCTCGTGCAAACTAAGTAGCCTGCAATCGGACCCGACCCTCAAGGCCGTAGCCGGGATTGCGCGGCCAGCTCAGTTTTTTACCATGCTGCAGCAGGCCGGTTTGACGCTGGCGGCGCAAGAAGCCCTGCCTGACCATGCGGACTTTGCCGGCCGCGACCGTGCTTCGTTTGGTGCCTTTACCCTGCTGTGCACCGAAAAAGACGCGGCCAAACTCTGGGCGATCGCACCCGAGGCCTGGGCCGTGCCCCTAGAGCAAAGCCTAGATGAAAGCTTCTATGCGGCATTGGACACGCGCATAGCAGTGGCGTGGGCCGGGCGTTTATCATCGCCGCATGGACACTAAATTAATGGCTTTGCTGGTCTGCCCGGTTACCAAAGGCCCGCTGCAATGGCATGCCCAAACTAAGGAATTGTGGTCGCGTAGCGCCCGCCTGGCCTATGCAGTGCGGGAGGGCATTCCCATCCTTTTGGAAAACGAAGCACGCGCGCTAAGTGACACCGAATTAGGCCTGTAGCCCTGATGGCCACTACCGTCCTGATACCTGCGCGTCTGGCCTCTAGCCGCTTGCCCGAAAA
>JAEMRG010000208.1 GCA_016463455.1 Rhodoferax sp. | reverse complement strand
ACGATTGGGGGTACAGCGCCTGAGCGCGTGCTGCAAGAGATCGCGCTGCACCGCCAGCGTCTGGGCTGATCGCCTACCTACGGGCGTCCGGCCAAAGTCACCCTTTCAATTGGGAAAGCCCGATGACGACACAACAACTTGTCCTGAGCCTGGTGCTAGCCACCATGGTGTTTTCGGTGGCTTTGGAATTACGACTGGACGATTTTTTGCGCGTCGCGCGCAGCCCCAAGGCGGTGATCGTCGGTTTAATTCCCCAGTTCATTTTGCTGCCCGTAGCCACCTGGGCCGCCACGCTGGTGCTGGATTTACCGCCCAATGTGGAGGCAGCCATGATTTTGGTGGCCGCCTGCCCGGGCGGCAGCCTGAGCAATGTGGTGACGCATTTCGGGCGCGGCAATACCGCGTTGTCGGTCAGTATTTCAGCAGTGGCCAGCCTGATCGCGCTGTTTGCCACGCCGTTTAATTTCAGCTGGATGGTGGCCACCAACCCGGCCACCGCCAGTTGGTTGCAAACCCTGAACATTGACCCTTCGGATATTTGGATCAGCCTGTTTGCCTTGCTGGCGCTGCCCTTGGCGCTGGGCCTGACGCTGACACGCCATCTACCCGCCCTCAGTGCACGTATCCGTAAACCGCTGGGTAATTTTTCGCTGCTTGCGCTGCTGGCTTTTATCGTACTGGGCCTCATCAAAGAACGGCAATTGCTGACGCTGGGGCTCTTGCCCACACTGGGCCTGGTGGTGGCCCACAACGCCTGCGGCCTGCTCATAGGCTGGCTGACCAGCGGCGCCATGGGCCTGGCGACGGCCGACCGGCGCGCCGTCACCATCGAAGGCGGCATGCAAAACGCCGGCTTAGCGCTGGGCATTATTGCGGTGCAGTTCAACGCCGATCTGGGCATGGTCATCATCGCCAGCCTGTGGGGCATCTGGCATATCGTCAGCGGCATGTCGCTGGCACTTTTTTGGCGACGGCTAGACCGCGCAACACCTGCGGGAGAAGAACATGCTTGATGTGCTGATTCGTGGCGCCACCGTTGTTGATGGCAGCGGCGGCGCGCCCTTTGCAGCGGACGTGGGTATCCAAGACGGGCGCATTGCGCAAGTGGGCCGCATCAGCAGCGCGGCGCACGAAATACTGAACGCCGACGGCGCTTGGCTGACGCCGGGCTTTATAGACATTCACACCCATTACGACGGGCAAGCCACCTGGGACGAGACCTTCAGCCCCAGCATCCACCATGGGGTGACGACGGTGCTGATGGGCAATTGCGGCGTCGGCTTTGCGCCGCTGCGCCCGGGCAGCGAGGACCGTCTGATCAAGCTGATGGAAGGCGTGGAAGACATTCCCGGCGTGGCGCTGCGCGAAGGCGTGCGCTTTTCTTGGGAGAGTTTTAGCCAGTACATGGACGCGCTGGACGCCATGCCGCACAGCCTGGATTTTTTGACCATGGTGCCGCACGACCCGCTGCGCATGCTGGTGATGGGGGCGCGCGCCGAAGCGCGTGAGGCGGCGACCAATGCCGACGTGACCGCCATGCGCGCGCATTTGCGCAGCGCTTTGCAAGCCGGAGCCGCCGGCTTTTCTACCGGGCGCTCGGACAACCACCGCACCGCCGAGGGCCATGACACACCGGCTTCCATCGCCAGCGCCGCCGAGCTGCGCGGTCTGGGCCAAGCCTTTGAAGGCCTGGGCCATGGCGTGGTGCAAGTGGTCAGCGACTTTGACCTGATGCAAGGCCACCAAGGCTTTGACGCGGAGTTTGATTTGGTGGAGCAACTGGCCCAGGCCAGCGGCCGTCCGCTTTCCATGACCTGGCTGCAACGCGACCCTGGCGGCGAGCAGTATTTACAAATTCAGCAGCGCGTGGAAGCAGCCGTGGCGCAAGGCCTGCCGCTGTACCTGCAAACCGCTGCGCGGGGCATTGGCGTGATCAACGGGCTGGATGCAAGTTTTCATCCGTTTATGGGCTTCCCTGGCTACAAAGAAGTGGCCGCCCTACCCTTGGCGGAGCGCGCCCAAGCGCTGCGCGACCCAGCCCGTAAAGCGCGCATCCTGTCCGAAAAATCCGAACGCCTGGCGGGCGACAGCACACCCATACCGCCTCTGGTGGATTTGCTGCTCTCGCGCATCGAGCTGATCGCCGGGCGCATGTTTGCGCTGGACGCGCGTCTGGACTACGAGCCCGATGTGATGCAAAGCTTTTTGGTGCGCGCCAAGCAGCGCGGCACCACGGCGCTCGAGGCCATGTACGACTACCTGTGCGAAGGCGATGGGGCGCAGCTGATTTACTTCCCCATCTTCAACTACAACCAGGGCTCGCTGGACACAGTGCACACCATGCTGCAACACCCGCGCGCCCTGTTTGCGCTGGGCGACGCCGGCGCGCATGTGGGCACGATTTGCGACGCCAGCTTTTCCACCTTCATGCTCAGCCACTGGGTGCTAGGCCGCGCTAAAGAACGGCTGCCGCTGGCGCAAGTGGTAGAAATGATGACGAGCCGCAACGCCCGCTACCTGGGCCTGCACGACCGCGGCCTGATACAACCCGGCCTGCGCGCCGACTTCAACCTGATCGACCCGGCCCGCCTGAGCGTGGGCATGCCCCAACTAGTGCGCGACCTGCCCGCGGGTGGTAAGCGCTTTTTACAAAAGGCCCAGGGCTATATCGGGTGCTGGGTGGAGGGGCAGGCGGTGGTGCGGGAGGGAGAAGTTACCAGGGCCAGGCCGGGGAGATTGGTAAGGATGGGGCAGCACTGAGTTGTAAGCGACCGCCAAATGCAGCAAGCCCTTCACCCATGACCACTTTGCACGACTGCCGCCAGCGCGACGCGGCTGACCCTTTGCGCTCCTTGCGCGCGCATTTCAATATCCCGCCGGGCACGATTTATCTGGACGGTAATTCGCTAGGCGTACTGCCAGTAGCCGCGGCAGCGCGGGCGGCGCAGGTGGTGCAGCAGGAATGGGGCCAGGGGCTGATCCGGTCTTGGAACGCGTCGGGCTGGTTTGATCTGCCGCAGCGCCTGGGGGCGCGCATCGCTGGCTTGATCGGCGCCGGGGCAGACGAAGTGGTGGCGGCGGACACCACTTCAGTGAATTTATTCAAAGTGCTGGCTGCAGCCATCCGCATCGCGCAGCACGCAGACCCGGCGCGGCGCGTCATCGTCAGCGAGCGCAGCAACTTCCCTACCGATTTGTATATCGCCCAGAGCCTGTGCCAAACCCACGGCTGCAGCTTGCAACTGGTAGAGGCCGATGGCCTGCTGCCAGCGCTGGGACCGCAGGTGGCGGTGCTGATGCTCACGCATGTGAACTACCGCACCGGCGCCATGCACGATATGCCGGCGCTGACCGCTGCCGCACATGCCGCAGGCGCGCTGGTGGTGTGGGACCTGGCGCACAGTGCCGGCGCGGTGCTGGTGGATTTGCGCGGCGCCGATGCGGACTTTGCCGTGGGCTGCAGCTACAAATACCTCAACGGTGGGCCGGGTGCACCGGCGTTTTTATGGGTGCATCCGCGCCACAGCGCGCGCACCGATCTGCCTTTTATGCAACCCCTGTCCGGTTGGTGGGGCCACGCCGCACCCTTTGCCTTTGACAGCAGCTACCGCAGCGCGCCGGGTATCAACCAGTTTTTGTGCGGCACGCAGCCCATCGTCAGTCTGTCTTTGCTGGAATGTGGGCTGGATGTTTTTGAAGCCGCCCAGCCCTTGGGTGGTATATACGCCATTCGCCGCAAGTCACTGGCCCTGACCGATCTGTTTATCGCCCTGGTAGAGGAACGCTGCGCAGGCTTCGGCGTGGGCCTAGCCACGCCGCGCGCACACGCACAGCGCGGCTCGCAACTGAGTTGGACGCTGGACGGCGATGCCGGCCAATCTGCCGCCTACGCGGTGGTGCAA
>JAEMRG010000207.1 GCA_016463455.1 Rhodoferax sp. | reverse complement strand
ATGAGCTCGGAAATTTCTGCCGGATTGAGTTGCATTACTCTTTCCCTCTTTCTTGTTAAGACTAAATCACGGACGTCAGCCGCTTACGCAGCCAACGCCACTTTCATTTGTTCCAAGCGGGCTTTGACAGAGGTATCCAGCACCTCGTCGCCGACCGCAATACGCACGCCGCCAATCAAGTCTTCCTGTATCTGCACAGTAATATGCAATTTGCGGCCAAAACGCTTCTCTAAGGTTTCGCGCACACCATCCAAGACCTGGGGGTCAACGGCAAAAGCGCTGTAAAGCACCGCATCCGATGCACCCGATTGGGCATTCATGTGCTTACGAAACTGGGCCGCGATTTCAGGCAAGGCACTCAAACGGCTGTTGTCAATGACTTCCAGCAAAAAATTGCCAGCGAGCACCGCATTGGGTGCCTGCGCACTGACGCTGAGCAAGCCCTCAATCTGGGCGCGCGTCGCCTTCGGATTGCTGGCAAAGTGCTGCAATTGAGGGTCGGATGCCAGAGACGCAATTTCATCGAGCCACAAAGAAGTAGCCTGCAGGTGCGCACCGCTCGCCTTGAACAGTGCGTCCGCATAGGGCCTGGCAATGGTTGCAAGTTCAGCCATGCCAGCCTCTAGAGTTCGGTCTTGAGGCGTTCCAACAAGTCGGCATGCACTTGCGGATTGACTTCTTTACGCAGGATTTGCTCTGCACCTTTTACCGCCAGGGCCGCCACATCATGCCGCAATGACTCACGCAGTTTCACCACCTCTTGCGCAGCCTCTTGGTGAGCCGCAGCGATGATTCGAAGACCTTCTTCGGTGGCGCGCGCCTTGGCTTCATCAATGATGTGCTGAGCGCGGCGTGCTGCATCGGCCAGCGCTGCGGCCGACTCAGACCGGGTCGCGGCGAGTTGGGTCGCAACCTCGCGATGTACGTTGGAGAGCTCCATCTTCGCATGCTCGGCAGCTGCCAGGCCATGCGAAATCTTCTCTGCCCGCTCGTCAAGCGCCTTTACCACGGGAGGCCATATGTATTTCATCGTGAACCCGACCAATATCAGGAACACAATCATCTGAATAATCAGCGTGCCAGTAATACTCACTTCTCGTCCTTTCCCGAATTTATTCGGTTAGCCCTGGCCACAATGCGGCCCTGGCCCTCACTGAACAGGGGAATTACTTAGGCAGATTTGCAATCTGGCCCAGGAACGGGTTGGCAGTGGCAAACCAGAGCGCGATACCCGTTCCGATAATGAACGCAGCGTCGATCAGGCCCACAAGCAAGAACATCTTGGTCTGCAATTCGCCCATCAATTCGGGTTGACGTGCGGCCGCTTCCAAATACTTGCTGCCCATAATGCCGATGCCGATACAGGCACCGAAAGCGCCAAGACCGATGATCAAACCTGCGGCAAGCGCAACAAAACTGATAACTTCCATGATAGCTCCTTAAAAAAAACGAAAAACAAAATTAGTGGTGGTCATGCGCCTGACCCACATACACCAGGGTCAGCATCATGAACACGAAAGCCTGCAGGGTAATGATCAAGATATGGAATATCGCCCAGACCGTACCCGCAACAATGTGCCCAAGGGACAAAGCAATGCCGGTGAAAGACAAAGAGATAGCGCCACCCATGAGTGCGATCAGTAAAAAGATCAGCTCGCCCGCAAACATATTGCCAAACAATCGCATGCCTTGCGACACGGTTTTTGCCACGAATTCAATCATCTGCATGGCAAAGTTAAAGGGGTAGAGCAAGAAGTGGTCGCCAAAAGGTGCCGTGAATAACTCGTGCAACCAGCCACCTAAACCTTTAATCTTGATGCAGTAATACAGCGAGATCAACAACACGCTGACCGAAAGCCCCATGGCCGCTGACAAATCAGCAGTGGGCACCACGCGCATGTAGGCATGGTGGGCGTCGCCACCATTGGCGGCAAAGACGACCTCCCAAATCAGGGGAATAAGATCTACCGGCAACAAGTCCATGGCGTTCATCAGGAAAATCCAAACGAACACCGTCAGTGCCAGAGGCGCAACAAACTTACGGCTTTCTGCATTGTGAACAATGCTCTTGGCTTGCGCATCCACCATCTCGACCATCAACTCAACGGCCGCCTGCAAACGGCCTGGAACGCCAGCCGTCGCACGACGAGCGGCCAGCCACATCACAAAACAAGCCAATACACCAAGGGAAATCGCCCAAAACAACGAGTCCAAGTTGAACACGGAAAAATCAACGATCCCTACCATTTGTTTGTTTTGCAAATGGGTCAGGTGGTGGCCAATGTACGCACTGGCGCTCGGTCCTTGTTCTGCTGACATATATCCTAGGGTCCTAGACTTGGTTTGACACCACTGGCTTGGGCTTAATCGCCAGGGCCAGCCAGTGCACTTTCATCGTTAACACCAAGCCCACCATTAAAGCAGGCCAACTCAAATTCTTTACTATCCAAGGCGCGCCAAACAGCATCGCTAGCGTCAAAGCCACCTTGACCATTTCCCACACCAGCAGAGCGGACACCGCGGACAATACGTTATTCGACGTAGATTTTCGCGTCATCCCACGCGCCAATAAGGCATTGGGAAGCACTACCGCAAAAACACCATACGCTACCGACCAGCCCCGTTCGCTGACAAGCTCCGCTACCGCTGCAAAGACCAAACCGCACAGCGCTTGCAGCGCGACGACTTGAAATGCTGACCATCCCGGTTGCCGTTCACGCAAGGCTTGCGCCTGCGCGGCGTTGAGCGTAACAAAACCCTCATCAGAATCTTCCTGCCAGGGATCTTTATCACCCCTTGAAAATTCTGTCTTTTTTTTTGTCACCCCGGTAAGTCCGAACAAATGTGTGAGCCTCCGAGTGTATAACAATTTTATTTAACATCCTTTTCCGGGGCAAGCCAATGTACCGCGAACCAGGCAAGCCCGATAATCTGCCTATGAACAAAAGCCCTACTGTCCCCAAGACCAATCCCGTTGGTGCGCAGGCGGTATCGGGCGACTCCTTGATTGAATACCCCTGCGATTTTCCGGTCAAAGTTATCGGCCAGCGCCATCCCGAGTTTGTGAGCACCATGGTCCGACTGGCACAAGATTTTGACCCCGAATTCGGTATGCACAAGGTTGAACTGCGGGCCAGCAAGACCGAAAAATACTTGGGCATTACCCTGATCCTGCGCGCCACCAGCCGCGCACAACTGGACGGCTTGTACTTGGCACTGACCGGACACCCGATGGTCAAGGTTGCCCTTTAATCGCAGGTAGCCATGAAAATTGCCATGCTGGGCCGGGTCGCGTACCGACCCACGCTAGAGGCCATGCAGGTCTTTACTGCTGCTCGCCAAGCGCATACCGCCGATGAACTTTGGATCTGCGAGCACCCGCCGACTTTTACCGAGGGCATTTCCAGCCGTAGCGAGCACCTGCTTGCCACTCCAGATATACCGATTGTCAAGACGGACCGGGGTGGCCAAATTACCTACCATGGTCCCGGTCAGGTAGTCGCCTATCCACTGGTGGACTTAAGGCGCTCGGGCTATTTCGTCAAAGAATATGTTTTCCGCATTGAGGAAGCGCTGATCCGCAGCCTCGGTGTATGGGGGGTAACCGGCCACCGCGTACGCGGGGCGCCCGGCATCTATGTCCGGCCAGAAGACCCAGGTGCCCATGGCCGCCTTCCGCCCTCGTCGGCTGGCGCAGCACCGGATTTCAGCGGACTGGGCAAGATCGCGGCATTGGGTATCAAGGTCAGCCGGCATTGCACTTACCACGGCGTGGCGCTGAACGTGGGCATGGACCTGGCGCCATTTGATTGGATCAATCCTTGCGGCTACGCCGGCTTACGCACGGTTGATCTTTCTACAATCGGGATCGCGGTCGGTTGGGAAGAGGCCGCAGTCGTACTC
>JAEMRG010000020.1 GCA_016463455.1 Rhodoferax sp. | reverse complement strand
GAAAACCAAAACCCAAGGCCTGGGACACTTCGGGTTCGTAATGCAGCGAGGCATCGTTCAGCTTGAGCTTTTCTAGGCTGTCGCGTAAGCCTTCGTACTGATTGGCCTCGGTCGGGTACAAACCGGCAAACACCTGGGGCTGGATTTCCTTGAAACCAGGAAGCGCTTCGGTGGCGGTAGCCGCTGCGCCACCCGTGCCGGGCCTGATCAGGGTCACGGTATCGCCCACTTTGGCCGCCTGCAATTCGCGAATACCGGCGATGATGTAGCCCACCTCGCCAGCCTCAAGCGACTCGCGCGGCAGATTGGCGGGGGTGAACACCCCCAGGCTGTCGGCGTTATAGACCGCGCCAGTAGCCATCATCTTGATCTTTTCGCCGCGCGCCAGGCGACCATCAACCACGCGCACCAACATGACCACGCCGACATAGTTGTCAAACCAGCTGTCGATGATCATGGCCCGCAAAGCGCCCTCAGGACGCCCCTTTGGCGGCGGCACCTTGGCGACGATGGCCTCCAAAATCTCGTCTATGCCTAGGCCAGTTTTAGCCGAACAGGGAATCGCCTCGGTAGCATCTATGCCGATCACGTCCTCGATTTCGGAGCGCGCATTATCCGGGTCGGCGTTGGGCAAATCCATTTTGTTGAGCACCGGCACCACCTCCACGCCCAGCTCCAGCGCGGTATAGCAATTGGCCACCGTCTGCGCTTCCACGCCCTGGCTGGCATCGACCACCAGCAGGGCGCCTTCACAGGCCGACAGCGAGCGGCTCACTTCGTAGGAGAAGTCCACATGGCCGGGCGTATCGATCAGGTTGAGGTTGTACACCTGGCCGTTTTTGGCCTTGTACTGCAAGGCAGCCGTCTGCGCCTTGATAGTTATCCCCCGCTCTTTTTCAATGTCCATAGAGTCCAAAACCTGGGCTTGCATATCGCGCGCTTCCAGTCCGCCGCAACGTTGAATCAGGCGATCGGCCAAGGTAGATTTGCCGTGGTCAATATGGGCAATGATCGAAAAATTTCTGATGTGTTGCATCAAGCAGGAGGGTCAAGAGATTGAATTAAAAAGGCCGGAGCAGAAAAAAGGGCGCGTCGGATGAACGACGCGCCCTGAACCAACCATCATTGGCAACTGCGAAAGCTGGAACTTCATTGTAGGGAAAAAGCGTAAAACGACGCGCTTGCATATAGGAGGGATTGGCTTGTTGTCAATCGACAACATAAATTTATTCACAAGTTATACACAGATTGTAAGCAAACCATGTGAATAAGATGTTGATGGCATGTGCAGCACCCACGAATATTCCGTATCGCGAATTTTGCAAACTACTTTATTACTGAAAACGGACTTTTCAGGGCATCATTCTAACTAAACCATCAATCAGATTTTTTGCACGCGGGCCTGAAAAACCGTTAAATAAGGGCTTTCCAAGCTTCGGGCCAGAGCCAAGCAGTCGCAAACCAGCTGGCCAAAGCAGTCCTTGGCAGCCGTCTGCCAGCATTTGCGCTTAGTTTGCCGGTTTAATCAAGGCGTATTGCGTCCATTCGCCGCGCCGGAAAAGCACATTGATCGCCTTACTCTTGTCCAGCTTAGCCACCACCGCTTCAAACTCTTTGACAGATCCCACCTCCACATTGCCGATAGCCAAAATGACATCGCCTTGGCGCAGCCCAGCGCGTGCTGCCGAATCGGTGGCGGCGTCCACACTGACGCCGCCTTTGACGCGCAACTCCTTCTTTTGTGCCTCGGTGAGTTCGCTCACACTCATGCCCAAGACCTGACCGGCTGCGGCCTTGGGTTTGCCTTCGGTAGGCCCCGGCTTGGCCGCTATTTTGTCCACCTCAATCTCGGCGACGGTCACGCTCAGCTCTTTCGTTGCACCGCGCCGTTGTACCGTGACGGTGGCTTTGCTACCGGGCTTTAACTCTCCAACCGTACGCGGCAAATCAATCGACTTCTCAATCGGTTTTCCATTGAAACGCAAAATAACGTCGCCCGGCTCCACCCCCGCCTTGTCCGCCGGTGCACCCGCTTCGACGCTGGTCACCAGCGCACCTTGGGCCTTAGGCAGGCCCAAAGACTCTGCCAGCTCCTTGCTCACAGGCGCGATGCCCACGCCGATGCGCCCCCGAGACACCCGGCCCTGACTGCGCAGCTGCTCCACCACCCGCACCGCCTCGTCCATGGGTATTGAAAAGGAAATACCCATAAACCCGCCCGAACGCGAATAAATCTGGCTGTTGATGCCCACCACTTCGCCCCGCATATTGATCAAGGGACCGCCCGAATTCCCCGGGTTGATGGCCACATCGGTCTGGATGAAGGGTAGGTAGTCGGTGTCGTCGGTGTAGCGCTGCTTGGCGCTGACGATACCGGCGGTGACGGTATTTTCAAACCCGAAGGGCGAACCGATGGCCATCACCCACTCGCCGACTTTCAGCCGGCCGACATCGCCCACTTTGACCGGGGTCAGACCGGTGGCTTCAATTTTGACCAGCGCCACATCGCTGCGTTTGTCCGCGCCGATGATCTTGGCTTTAAATTCTCGCTTGTCCATCAAGGTCACCAGCACCTCGTCAGCCCCATCGATGACGTGTGCGTTGGTCATGATCAGGCCGTCTTGGGAAAAGACAAAGCCCGAGCCCACACCGCGCGGCACCTCCTCTTCGGGCGCGGACCGGTTAGAGCGCGGCGCCTGCTTCGGTGCATTGGGCATAGGCAGGCCAAAACGACGAAAAAACTCCATCATTTCCTCATCGCCGGGACCGCTGGGCTGCTGACGACTGGAGACTTTCTGCAAAGTGCGGATATTCACCACCGAGGGGCCAAGCTGCTCGACCAGGTCGGTGAAATCGGGCAGCGCGCGGGCCTGGGCGTGCACTGGCTGCATAGGCCCGGCCAACAAAATCATTCCTAGGAGCGCGGCCGCCAAAACGGGCAGTCCTGCGCGTAAACGGTAAAAAACGGCAAATGCAAACATCGGTTTCATCCTCTCATTTCCAAAACAAACGATGCGCGGCAGTGCGCATCTGCAGAATCCATACAAGCTCAAACATAGACAGCCTAGCGGCGAAAAAGAAAAACCTCGTCAAAAACTTTATATGCATCCGGCATCAGGCTAACAGATTAGCTATTAAACCCTGATTCGCCCGAGCACTAAGCCCTCAGCCTGCGCCCCATGGGCGATCAGCGCACGCCGCAATGCGATCCACTGCGGCCCCTGCTCCCATGCCGGCCCCGTCAACAACCACTGCACATCTCCGTTTCCAGCGGACAAACGCAATACCGAAAAACCGGGCAGGGCCACAGCCCAATGCACCTGACAAACTTCATCCTGCGACCACACGGACCAGCGCCAGGCGCTGCCATCCCATCCCAAGGTACCGCCGGGTGTTAACAGCCATAACCGTACTGCCAGAAAAAAGATCAGGCAAAAAAGAAACGCCAGGCCGGCCAAAGTGAGCGTGTGGGCCCCATGCAGGCCCAGTGCCAGCAGTACGGCAAGGTTGGTCAACCCCAGCCCGAGCAGAACAGCGGCATGGGTGGGCGCGCGGCCAAAGTGCATACGAGCGGGAGGCGCTTGGCTTAACAAGGTCTGTCCCTGGGGGTCACTGCTGGCAGTGCCGCCTTAAGCGCGCTTGAACACCAAAGCGCCGTTGGTACCGCCAAAGCCGAAGTTATTTTTCAAAGCCGCACGGATCGGCATATCACGCGCCTGGTTGGCGCAGTAGTCCAGGTCACACTCCGGGTCTTGATTCAGCAAATTAATGGTCGGCGGGCATTTTTGGTGGTACAGGGACAGCACCGTAAATACCGACTCCAGGCCGCCAGCACCACCGAGCAAATGCCCAGTCATGGATTTGGTGGAACTGACCACGACGCGCTTGGCGTGTTCACCCAAGGCTGCCTTGATGGCATTGGTTTCATTAATATCCCCCAGGGGCGTGGAGGTGCCATGCGCATTGAGGTAGTCGATGTCCTCAGGGTTGAGGGATGCGTTGCGCATCGCGCTGAGCATGGCGCGGCGCGGGCCGTCCATATTGGGCGCGGTCATGTGGCCGGCATCGGCGCTCATGCCAAAGCCAGCCAATTCAGCATAAATACGGGCGCCTCGCGCCTTGGCGTGTTCGTATTCTTCCAGCACCATGATGCCGCCACCCTCGCCCAGCACAAAACCATCGCGGTCTTTGTCCCAGGGCCGCGAGGCCGTGGCCGGGTCGTCGTTGCGGGTGCTCAAAGCCCGCATGGCGGCAAATCCACCCACCCCGAGGTGGGAAACGGCAGCTTCCGAACCACCCGCGACCATGACATCGGCATCGCCGTACTCAATCATGCGGCCGGCCTCGCCGATGCAATGCAGGCCGGTGGTGCACGCAGTGGCAATCGCGATATTGGGCCCTTTAAAGCCAAAGCGCATGGACACATGGCCGGCGGTCATATTGATAATCGAGGCGGGGACAAAAAACGGCGAAATACGCCGTGGGCCCCGCGCGGTAAATTCGATATTGGTGTGCTCGATCATGGGTAGGCCACCGATGCCCGAGCCGATGACGCAGCCAATGCGCGTGGCTTCCTCTTCGCCCAGCGCATCCCCAGTGGCCAGTCCGGCGTCCTCCACCGCCTGCGCCGCTGCAACAATGCCGTAGTGGATGAAACTATCCATGGCGCGCGCGTCCTTAGGGCTGATGTAGCGATCCAAGTCCAATCCACGCACCTCGCCGGCGATGCGGCAGGAAAAGGCACTGGCGTCAAATTTGCTGATTAAGCCGATACCCGATGTGCCCGCCAGCAAATTGGCCCAAGCCTCATCTACGGTATTGCCCACAGGGCTGACACAGCCCAAACCGGTAACTACTACACGACGACGGGACATACTCACCTGTATTAAACGTTGCGAGAATCACAAACTACGCGCAGCGGCTATGCCGCCAGAGCCCCGGGCCGCTTACGCAAATGCCAGCTGCCGAGGCTTTCCCAACACCCGACCGCAAAAGCGGGTGTCGGACCAGACCAATTAGGCCTTTTTGTGGGTCATGGCGTAGTCCACAGCGTTTTGCACCGTAGTGATTTTTTCGGCGTCTTCGTCGGGGATTTCGATGCCGAATTCATCTTCCAAGGCCATCACCAGTTCCACCGTGTCCAGCGAATCGGCACCCAAATCGGCCACAAAGGCTTTTTCATTGGTGACTTGGGACTCTTCCACACCGAGTTGCTCGGCGATGATTTTCTTGACACGTACTTCGATATCGCTCATGGGTTCCCTCTAAGGGTTGTGAAACAGTCCGCGATTTTACCAGTGCGGGCGCTTCGCGCTCGCCGTAGCCGCCTTGCGGACACAAAGGCGTCCAAACGGATACTACTTTACATATACATGCCACCGTTGATGTGCAGTTCCTGGCCCGTCACATAGGCCGCTTGCGGCGAGGCCAGATAGACCACCGCATGCGCGATGTCCGCGGGCTGGCCCAAATGCCCCAAGGGGATCTGGGTTTGCAAGGCATTTTGCTGCTCCTGGCTCAGGGCAGCGGTCATATCGGTGGCGATAAAGCCGGGGGCGATGCAATTGACGGTGATCTTGCGCGAACCCAACTCCCGGGCCAAGGCGCGGGTCATGCCCGCTACACCGGCTTTGGCGGCTGCGTAATTAGCCTGGCCCGGATTGCCCGAGGCGCCGACCACCGAGGTGATATTGATGATGCGGCCATAGCGCTGCTTCATCATGGGCCGCATCACCGCCCGACTCATGCGAAAGACGCCTTTGAGGTTGGCGTCTATCACCGCGTCCCAATCTTCATCTTTCATGCGCATGGCCAGGTTATCGCGGGTGATGCCGGCGTTGTTGACCAGCACCTGCAACCCACCCAGCTCCTTGATCACCGCATCCACCAGCGCGTCACAAGCAGCGCCATCGGTCACGTTAAGAACCCGCCCAGCGCAGCCGACATAGGCCTCCAAAGCGCGGCTGATGCCTTGGGCCCCGGCTTCGGTGGTGGCCGTTCCCACGACGCGCACGCCCTTACGAGCCAACTCCAAGGCAATCGCCGCGCCAATACCGCGCGAGGCGCCGGTCACCAGGGCTACTTGCCCTGCAAAATCGATCGAATTCATTGCAAGCCCGCCTGTGTTTCGGCCAAAGTGGCCGGATCAAATACCGCAAAAGCGCCCAAGGATGCATCAATGCGCTTGACCATGCCACTCAAAACCTTGCCTGGGCCGCATTCCACGATGTGCTCCAGGCCCCGCGCTTTGAAGGATTGCACGGTTTGCACCCAGCGCACCGGCCCGAAGGCCTGGCGGTACAGAGCGTCGCGGATGCGCTCGGGATCGCTTTCCTCCATCACATCGATATTGTTGACCAGTGGAATCTGCGGACTGGCGATTGCAATCTGTCGCAGGCGCTCACGCAGAATCAGCGCCGCCGGTCGCATCAATGCGCAATGGAACGGGGCCGATACCGGCAGCAACAAAGCGCGCTTAGCCCCTTGGACTTTGAGCACTTCGCAGGCCCGCTCGACGGCGGCTTTGCTGCCGGAAATCACCGTCTGCGCCTTGTCGTTGAAATTAGCCGCCTCCACCACTTCGCCGCTTTCAGGCGAAAATTCTGCTGCCACTTCAGCACACAAAGCCGCCACCTGCGCGGGGTCCATACCCAAAATAGCCGCCATCGCGCCCTGGCCCACCGGCACGGCTTCCTGCATGGCCTGGCCACGCAAACGCACCAAGGGCACCGCATCGGCCAGCGTCATAGCGCCCGCGGCCACCAGGGCGGCGTACTCTCCAAGGGAATGCCCGGCGACGGCCTGCGGCGCAATGCCCACTTCGGCCATCCATACCCGGTAAGCGGCAACACCGGCCACCAGCATGACCGGTTGGGTATTTGTCGTCAGGGCCAAGGCTTCTTTACTGCCCTCGCGGATCAGGGCGCCGATATCTTCCTGTAGGGCCTGCGAGGCCTCATCCAGCACCGCGCGCACCACCGAGTGATCGCCCCATGCATCGAGCATGCCTACCGACTGGGAACCCTGGCCGGGAAAAACAAAAGCAAATGGCTTCATCGATTCAAGCCCTCAGAAAATGGGTAAGAAAGTCGGGTGTGCAAGGACCTAAGCGCTCCAAGATTACAGCGTCAGCAAAACTGCGCCCCAGGTAAACCCGCCGCCCACACCTTCTAGTAAAAGGGTTTGGCCCGTTTGGATTCGCCCGCTACGTACGCCGGCATCAAGTGCCAGAGGTATGGACGCGGCCGACGTGTTGCCATGCTGATCTACCGTCACCATGACTTTTTCCATGGGCAGCTTAAGCTTTTTCGCCGTGCTTTGAAGGATGCGGATATTGGCCTGGTGCGGCACCAGCCAGTCGATATCGGACTCCGTCTTACCCGCCTTGGACAAAACTGCACGGGCCGCATCTTCGAGCACGCCCACTGCCAGTTTGAACACCGCCTGCCCCGCCATTTTGAGCAAAGGAACGCCACTCACAAGTCCCCCTTGCACATGGCCTGGGACGCACAAAATATCGACATGTCGCCCATCGGCATGCAAGTCGGTGGACAAAATGCCCGGCGTGTCCGAGGCTTCCAGCACCACCGCACCGGCGCCATCACCAAAGAGGACGCAGGTACCCCGGTCCTTGAAATCCAAGATGCGGGAGAATATTTCCGACCCTACAACGAGCGCGCAGCGGGCGCTACCGGTTTTGATCAGCGCATCGGCAACGGTCAGCGCATAGACAAATCCGCTGCAAACCGCCTGCACATCCAAGGCCGCCCCGCCGATGGCACCGAGCTTGCCTTGCAAAATACAAGCGGTAGAGGGAAACACCATGTCCGGCGTGGAGGTGGCAACGATGATGAGATCGACATCAAGGGCCGAGCGGCCCGCCGCTTGCAAAGCCGCCTGGCAGGCATGCAAGGCCAAATCACTGCAAACAACACCTTCTTCGGCAAAGTGGCGTGCACTGATACCGCTGCGCTCGACGATCCAGCCGTCCGATGTCTCAATACCGTCTTGCGCCAGACGCGCCACCATATCGGCATTGCTGAGCCGCTTAGGCGGAAGATAACTGCCGGTACCCGTAATACGTGAAAAGCTGCTCATGAAATTCGGATCGGGAACTTAGCCCTGGGTGGTAGCGCAAGCTTGCGCGTTAAGCAAGGGCGCCGCATGCGCAATGCGCGTTCGCACGCGCTCTAACAAATTGTTCTGCACGGCATCATACGCGCGGCCCAAGGCACTGGAAAACGCCAATTCATCGGCCGAACCGTGACTTTTAAAAACCAGGCCGCGCAAACCCAGCAAGGCCACACCGTTGTAACGCCGGTGGTCAATGCGCCGCTTGAGCGCGGACAAGACCGGGGCCGAGGCCAGCGCCGCCAGTTTGGTCAACACATTGCGACCGTATTCCTCTTTCAGGAATCCCACAATCATGCCAGCCAGACCCTCGCTGGTTTTTAGGGCCACATTGCCGACAAAACCATCACAGACGACGAGATTCACGGTGCCTTTAAAAATATCATTGCCTTCGACATTGCCGAAAAAATTCAGATCGCCGCTGGCCGCTGCCGCACGCAGCAATTCACCGGATTCTTTGATCGTCTCATTGCCCTTGATCACTTCCGAACCGATGTTGAGCAAACCCACCGTAGGAGCACTAACGCTGTCGGTGACCGACACCAGCGCAGAACCCATGACTGCAAATTGCAGCAGATGCAAAGGCGTGCAATCGACATTGGCACCCAAATCCAGCACGGTCGTGGCGTGGCCCTTGGCGTTGGGAATTTGCCCGGCCAGCGCAGGCCGCTCAATGCCCTCCAGTGTTTTGAGCACATAGCGGGCAATCGCCATCAGGGCACCGGTATTGCCGGCAGAGACCGCAGCTTGCGCCAGTCCGTCGCGCACCTGCTCGATGGCCACGCGCATGGAGGAGTCTTTTTTCTTTCGCAAAGCGATTTCCAGCGCATCGTCCATCTCCACCACTTCACTGGCAAACACCTTGGTGATACGGGGGTGGGAAAAACCAGCCAAGGCCTGCGGCAAACCCACTAAAACCAAGTGGGCGTCTGGATGCGAAGCCAGGAAGTTACGGCAAGCCGGGAGGGTGACCGAGGGACCAAAATCCCCGCCCATACAGTCAACTGCGATGGTAATCATGCAGCGTGCAGGGGATGAAGTGGATTCACGGAGCTAAGCACGTGGACAAGAAAAAAGCCCGAGGCTACAGACGATGCAGCTTCGGGCTTGAGGCCGACCCGCGCGGGTCAGGCTTCTGATTTTGTCTTGAGGACTTTGCGGCCACGGTAAAAGCCGGTCGGGCTGATGTGGTGGCGCAAATGGATTTCGCCGGTGGTTGGCTCCACCGCAATGCCGGGCACGACCAGCGCATTGTGCGAACGGTGCATGCCGCGCTTGGAGGGGGACTTTTTGTTTTGCTGAACTGCCATGGTTGGCTCCTGGTCAAATCGGCTGCAGGCGAGGCAGCACCGTCGGTTAATCGAATGGTAAAAAAGGCACTGTTTGCACCCAAGCCTTCCATTATAGCGTCTGGCAGCATGTGTTCGAGCGCTCAGCTTTTAGGCGTCTTGAGCTGCGCCAGCTTGGCAAAGGGGTTGGGGCGCTCGGCCTCAGCTTCAAAATCGGCGTCTGCCGTTGACAGCTTCAGATCACCAGGACATTTTTCATGCTTAGGCGAAACCGGCAAGGCCATCAGCAGCTCGTCTTCGACCAATTCGAGCAGGTCAAACTGGGGGGAAATGACCAGCAAATCCTCACGCGAATCCTCGTCCTGCGCCAGGGCTGCCTCTTCGGATTCCACAAAGCGAAATTCTCGGTCAAATTGCACCCGCGTACTCACTGGCTCCAGGCAGCGCTGACACACCAGTTCAATATCCACCTGCCCTTGTAACTGCAACCACGGCACCGACTTACCCGCAGCGTCCTCGCGCATGCTGCCGAGCGCCTGGAAATGCACCATGCCATCGGCCACCCCCTGCACCGCTTCCTCGGCCAGCCGAGGTAGTTGCGCCAAAGGAGACTGGCCTTGCAGCGGAACCGCCTCGAGCGCGAGGGCTGTAATGGATAGCTTGTAACGGGCGCTAGAAGTAAGCATGGCCGCAGTGTAAGAGAATCAGTGCATGCAAAGCTCCGCCCCCCGCGCCATGATTCTGGCCTCCACCTCGCGCTATCGCCAAACTCTGCTGGAGCGCCTGCAACTGCCCTTTTCCGTGCAGGCGCCCGGCGTGGATGAAACGGCAAGGATCGGCGAAACCCCTGCGGCACTGGCCAGCCGCCTGGCCCTGGCCAAGGCAGCAGCTGTGGCCGACGCGGCACCCCATGCGGTAGTCATTGGCTGCGACCAAGTGGCCGACTTGCACGGCCAGGCCCTGGGTAAGCCGGGCAATTACGAAAATGCACTCCGCCAGTTGCGCGCCATGCGCGGCCAGACCGTGGTGTTCCAAACTGCCATGGCGGTGCTGTGCAAGGAAAGCGGATTTTGCGAAGAGGTGCTGGTGCCGGTGCGTGTGGTCTACCGCGAGGCATCGGACGCGCAATTCGATTTTTACCTGCGTGCCGAGGAGCCCTATGACTGCGCAGGCAGTGTCAAAAGCGAGGGTTTGGGTATTGCCTTGATGCACAGCATCCACAACGACGACCCTAGCGCGCTCATTGGCCTGCCCTTGATACGCCTGAGCGCCATCCTCGGCCGTGCGGGCTTACCGGTGTTAGGGCATTTGTGAAACCGCCCGCCAGTCCGCACCGTCAAGAGCGCATGGGCACGCTGTACCTGGTCCCCACGCCTTTAGATTTTGGCTGCGACAGCCAGGGGCCATTGCACGAGGTGCTGCCACACGCGACCATTGTGCGCGCCGCAGCGCTGCAACACTGGGTCTGCGAAAACGCCAAATCCGCACGCGCCTTTCTCAAACGCATAGGCGACGTCAGCCCGCTTTGCGCCAGTATTCAGGAGCAGCAATTACAGGAACTACCGCGCGAGGTCCATAAAAAAGGGGATGTCGGCTTTGATGCGCGTAGCTTGCTCGCGCCGGCTTTGCAGGGTCTGGATATGGGTTTACTCAGCGAAGCGGGCATGCCGGCGATAGCCGACCCGGGCGCCTCAGTGGTGCGCGCGGCCCACACACTGGGTGTCGAAGTCCAAGCTTTGATTGGCCCGGTATCTCTGATGCTGGCGCTCGCGGCCAGTGGCCTCAATGGGCAGAACTTTGCCTTTGTGGGCTATGTGCCCAGCGAACCGGCCTTGCGCGCCCAGCGCATCAAGGCCCTGGAAATGCTGGCCTTAAAGACCGGGCAGACGCAAATGTTTATCGAAACGCCCTACCGTAACGAAGCCTTGTTGCGCACGCTGTTGGAGGTCCTGCAAGCGGGCACGCGCCTGGCAACTTCTATGGGTTTAACGTTAGAGAAATGCCGCCACTACAGCGGCACACCCGCTGACTGGAAGCGGGAACGCTGGGCACTGAACAATCAGACCCCTGCGGTGTTCGCCATCGGCCCTTAAGGCCAAAGGCCGGCCAATTCTGGCTAGTGCCTATCGCAAGCCCGGCGCAAGTCGCAAGCCGCTGGCCATAGACTCGCCCATCGACGCGCCAAAGCGCTTGACCAAACGTTCGGCCACGTTTTCGCGACGGGTGTAATCGATGATTTCAGGCGCTTTGACGACTTCACGGGCCACGTAATCGAGGTTCCCCAATTGATCTGCCAACCCCATATTTACCGCCTGTTCGCCCGTCCAGAACAAGCCGCTAAAGGTTTCCGGCGTCTCTTTCAATCGGTCTCCGCGCCCGGCTTTGACAGCGCCAATGAACTGCTGGTGAATTTGATTCAGCATAGACTGAGCGAATTCTTTTTGCTTTTCCGTTTGCGGGCTAAAGGGGTCGAGAAAGCCTTTGTTCTGGCCTGCGGTCATCAAGCGGCGCTCCACGCCCAGCTTATCCATCAGGCCCGTGAAACCAAAACCGTCCATCAATACGCCGATGCTACCCACCACGCTGGCCTTGTCCACAAATATTTGGTCGGCGGCAACCGCAATGTAATAGGCCGCAGATGCACAAGTCTCTTCCACCACCACATACACAGGCTTTTTGTGCAAGGCCTTGAGACGTCGGATCTCGTCATTCATGATGCCCGCCTGTACCGGGCTACCGCCGGGCGAATTGATCAGCAACACCACAGCTTGCGCGCCCGGGTCCTCAAACGCACTGCGTAGAGACGAAATCACCGCCTCGGCACTGGCGTCGGCGCCCGAGGCAATCTCGCCCTTGATTTCCACCACCGCCGTGTGCGCTCGGGTGACGTCGGCGTTGTGCATGCTGCCGGTGCGGTCTATGCCCAGCCAGATCAGCGCGGCAAAAAACACGAGCCAGGCCAGACGCATGCCGTATTTCCAGCGCCGCGCAGCGCGCTGCTCGGTCAGGCTGTCTTGCATCCATTTTTCGATGAAGCTACGCTCCCAGGCTGAGCCGGCGGCGCCAGCCTGGCTATCGTTCGCTTGTGCTAAAGGGTCCGCTGACGTGGACTTGGGCGCTGCGGGATCGGTAAAAACGGGCTCTGTCATAGGAGATTAGTCTGCGGTAGTAATTGAGTCCCAGTATGCCAGCCTACCAAGCCGTCCTGCTCAAAGAGGGCAATTTTGACCAAGGCGCCACGGCAGGGGCCATTTATGCAACGTCCGGTATCGGGTGCGTACAGCGCGCCATGGGTGGCGCAAATCAACCACTGGCCGGTGGTATCAAAAAAACGGTTCGCCTGAAAGTCCATTTCCATGGCCACGTGGCTGCAGCGGTTCAGGTAAGCGTGCACTTCTCCCTTGAAGCGGATGGCAAACGCCCAGCAACTTTGCCCTTGGTACAAGACGTCAAAGGGCACCGCCAGACCACCTTCTTGCAGGTCGGCAGAATGACACAGCGGGATCAGCCTGCGCGTCAAGCGTTTTCCAGCATCCAGCGGTGCAGGCTCTGGGCCGAATCGGCAATATACAAGGGCTTGAGTGCTGCCAAGGCGCTGGCGTCATGGGCCCCGTAGTTGACACCCACGCTGGCGCAGCCGGCATTGGCCGCCAGTTGCAAGTCGTGGGTGGTATCGCCCACCATCAAAGTGCGCTCGGGCGACACACCCATTTCCGCCATCAACTCATGCAGCATGCGTGGATGCGGCTTGCCGGCCGTTTCATCAGCGGTGCGGCTGGCGTGGAACAGGTCTTTCAGCTCCACATGCGCCAAGGCCTGGTCCAGCCCCCAACGGCTTTTGCCGGTGGCCACCGTCAGCCAATACTGGCGTGCTTTCAATTCGGCCAGCATCTCCAGTACTCCGGGGAACAAGGTGATCTGATCCTGCTCGCGACCGTAGTGGTGTTTGTAGCGTTCACCTAACAAGGGGTATTTATCCTTGGGCACATCCGGCGCCGCGTGCGCCAAAGCCTGGCCCAGGCCTAAACCGATCACGTAGGCGGCGTCCTTGTCGCTGGGTACGCTACCACCCACATCGCGCACCGCGCCCTGGATGGAGCGCACGATGATGGCCGTCGAGTCAAACAGGGTGCCATCCCAATCGAAAGCGATCAGGTCAAAACGGCGCTTGGAACCAGAATTCATAGGGCTTTAGGCTGCTTGGCAGCGGTGGCAAAAGCGTCGATGGTAGCAAGCGCAGCGGGCAGGCACGCTTGTAAAAAAGGCAGCAGTTCAGCAGCCAGCGGCGCGTGCAAGTGCAGGTCCTCGCCATTGGCCGGATGGGCAATTTGCAAACGCCAGGCATGTAAAAACATGCGCTTAAGCGGCACCGTGCAGCGCGCCCAGGCTTTGTTGTCCTCAAAATTGCCGTATTTATCGTCCCCCACAATCGGCAAGCCTTCGGACGCCAGGTGCACCCGAATCTGGTGGGTACGACCAGTTTTGATGGTCACCGCCAACAAGCTCATCGCCTGCGCCGCCCCTGGCGCGCTGCGCGCCAGCACCTTCACCAAGGTCACCGAGGGCATGCCGTCCGGGTCGTCACGCGAAACCACTTTAACGCGGCGCTCGCCGTCGCCGGTGCCATCCGCACTATCCAATAAGTATTTATGCAGCGGCTTGTCCAAGACTTTTTTATGGGCGGGCCAATCGCCCGACACCAAAGCCAAATAGGTTTTACCGGTTTGGCGTTGGCGGAACTGTTCCTGCAAGTTTTTGAGCGCGCTGCGCTTTTTGGCGACCAGCAAAATGCCGCTGGTTTCCCGATCCAGGCGATGCACCAACTCCAAAAAGCGCGCTTGGGGCCTGGCCATGCGCAGCTGCTCGATGACGCCAAAGCTCACGCCCGAACCGCCATGTACCGCCACGCCCGCGGGTTTGTCCAGCGCCAAAAAAGCGTCGTCTTCATGCACCAGGGTAAAGCTGCGGCTGGGCGCGGCTTGGGCCGATAGTGCGGCCATGGTGGCGGCCTTGTCCTGTGCCCGCTCAGACACCCGCACTGGCGGCAGTCGCACCACATCCCCAGCCTGCACCCGGGTATCGGCGCCCGCGCGGCCCTTGTTCACCCGCACCTCGCCGCTGCGGATGATGCGGTAAATATGCGTCTTGGGCACGCCTTTGAGCTGGCGCATCAGGTAATTGTCCAGCCGCTGGTCGGCCTCATCCTCGCTCACCGTCAGTCTTTGCGCAGCCGGTGTGGCAGGGCTAGCCGGGCCATCGGCGGGCGCCTCGGGTTTGACCCCTATAATGTGTTTCACTAGCGGCTTGCTGTAAGTGGTTGATTTGGTTGGAGTTTAGTCCACACCCCCGCAAACAGCCCCGCTAGAAGGTCGATGCCGCCCTGCCGCATAGCCCGCAAACCACCGCTCAGCTGCGTGTGGTGGCCGGCACGCAACGGGGTCAAGCCTACGAATTGAACCACTGAATCGGAATACCCCAAACCCTCAGATCTATTTTTCTGGGGGCGGAATGCAACGAGATGTTTGTGTTGATGCAACTGATAAACCTGTGCCTGCGGAGCGTTAGCGTTCCGTTCTTGGGCGCGCGTCGGCTGTTTATAACCTTGGCCCAGCGCCAAGCGCATCCCCTCGTCACCATCCCTGCGCCTATGCTTCGTCGCCTTGTGTAGGCGAAGTTCTCCGGCAATTCCTCCACAGTTCAATCCGTTCGTCCAGGCATCGTTTGCCCCATTTGGGCAGGTGATAACTATTAAAGGACCACAGCATGAAACGGATGCTAATTAACGCAACCCAGGCAGAAGAACGCCGCCTGGCGATTGTGGATGGACAAAAACTACTCGACTACGAAATCGAGATCGAAGGGCGCGAACAGCGCAAGGGCAATATTTACAAAGCGGTCGTAACCCGGGTCGAGCCCTCGCTCGAAGCCTGTTTTGTGGATTACGGCGAAGACCGCCACGGCTTTTTGCCTTTCAAAGAAATCTCTCGACAGTACTTCAAAGAAGGCGTCTCGGTTAGCCAGGCGCGCATCCAGGACGTGATTCGCGAAGGCCAGGA